>CAVBPI010000326.1:1007-3183 GCA_963596955.1 bacterium
CAAGGGAGCCTTCGAGCTGAACGGGCTCGTCCATGACGGCAGCGTGAACGTGCTCACGGGAAAGGCTGCGGCAGCAGGACAGGCACCGGCCGCATGGAGTCTCGGCACCAACGCGCAGAAGAGCGCCCCGGCAGCAGGAGCGCACAGATATGTAGCGGTCGTCCTCCCTCAGTCCACGCCTAACGGACTGACATTCAAGGCTGTAATCGACGGTCAGACCTTCTCCCTCGGCGGCGTGCTTGCAGGGGAACTGGAGCCCGGCAAGTCCTACACCTACAATGCCACCTTAAAGAGAACCGGGCTTGACTTCACCGGCTCGACAATCCTTCCTTGGGAACCGGTTGACGGAGGCAGTGGCGACGCGACCATGGAGCCGTAGCCGCCACTCCCCCCCCCAAAAAAACATTCGTACGGCACGAAACACATTCACCAGCAATCATTTCAGCCAATGAGAGTAAAATCCTCCATATCACTAGCCCTCGCGATTATGCTTCTGCCGCTCTCCTGCGCCAAAAACGACGTTCAGGACAGGACGGAACTGCCCGAGGGAAGCCAGCCGCCCCTTGAACTGACGGTCGGAAGCGGACCGGCAACAAAGGCCTCCGCCTGCAAGACGGCATGGATTCCGGGGACGGACAGGATTCATGTCAAACTTGCCCAGCCGACCGGGAACGGCGTCACGACGAGCGAAGGGTTCTACAAAATCAAGGACAGCGACGGAGGCACCGAGCCCGACGGCAAGCCTGTTCTCTGGCAGAACACCAACCCGGCATCTATTTACGCATGGTACTGGCCGTCAGACGATTTCTCGGCAAAGATTGACATCTCGGACCAGAGCACTCCGGAGAAAGTCAAGGCCGTCGATGCACTCTCGGCATCCGTTTCAGACGTGAAGTTCGGCACGAAGCCAAATCTCTGCTTCGGCCACGCCCTCGCGAAAATCAGGATTCTGTGGAGAGACGAGACGCTTGCATTTGAAGGAAAGGGAGATTACTTTGCGGAAGACATAGTGCGTGCCTCCAATGCAAGGTTCTTTTCCAACAATCTGGAGATAAGCCTTGAGAAAGAAGGCACAGGCCTTTACGCGCTGACGGCGGGCGGCGACGCGGGCTGGATTGTCCCCTGCCCTCACGAGACCGAAAAGATGACTTGGGAATGCCTCGTTCCGGCACAGAAGATAAGCGGAGCGGTCATAAAGCTTACGATTAAGAAGGGTAACGAGGAGCCGTACGAGAGCGCGGTCTTCATCGAAGAGACAACTTTCGAGGCGGGCAGGACCTACTCCTACACACTCGTCAGCGACCCTCTGAACTCGAAGATAGAAGTCGCCGTCTCCAACATTTACGACTGGGAGACCGGAGAAGACGGAGGAAATCTCACGCTCAAGTCTCCGATTCCGCTTGAAACCGTCCCGGCAAAGGACGGAGTCATCAGGATAGAGCATGACATGGACCTTCGCGGCGAGACGGAAAACACCGTTGAAATTGCTGACGGATGCACGGTGAACCTGTGGGAAGCCAAAATACACGGAGGAATCATAACGGAGGGAAACGTCACGCTTGCCGTCCACGGTATCAACCTCGTCGAGACATCAGAAGAGGGAATGCCGGGAATATGGCCCCAAAGCGGAGGCACGCTGACAATAAAGGGCCCGGACAAATATCAGAATTGGTATTCCGAGATATGGGTATTAAGCGAAAAGAATGCGGCCGCGATAGGGGGCGGCACGAAACGCCCGGCCGGGAATATCATACTTACAGGGAAAATTTATATCAAAGCGGCACAAAAGGTCACAGGAGGCTACGGTGCGGGAATAGGAGGCGGATATGACGACGCTCCTTGTGGAGACATAACTATTTCGGACGGGGTGTTCGCGAGCGGTGACGAGGTTAGAATCGAGTGCAGCGGAATGGGAGCCGCTATAGGCGGCGGAGCCAAGAACAGCGGATGCGGGAACATTTCCATAATGTCCTCCAGTATAGCAGCATTGCAGATTGAAGGATGCGGAGCCGCCATAGGCGGAGGATACGACAACAGTCCATGCGGGGACATATCCGTCAGAAAGGGAAATGGCGGCGCAACCTATGTTTACGCGAACGCTGAAAACACACAAACCAATGCAAAAGGTTCCGGAATCGGAGGAGGGGTGAAGAACAGCGGATGCGGAACAATAGAT
>CAVBPI010000327.1:0-3161 GCA_963596955.1 bacterium
GGGGATATACGTTCTGGCAGCTCGTGGGAATCTTCGCGCTCTCGTGCGTGATTCTGGCGCTTATCCTCTTTGTGATAATACCTTACCTTCCGAAGACCGCGGCCTATTTCGACCTGCTCTTCGTGAACACGTTCCACCTGCCGTACAATTCCGGAGCCGTTTTCTTCGTCGTGCTGCTCTTCGCGCTCTGTTTCTGGGGCCTTTTTGTGACGATGAAGAAGCAGAAGGCGTTTCTCAACACGGTGCTGCTGTGCTTCACGACCATCGTGGTGGGATTCTCCGTATTCTCGATTGTGATTATCCGCTCATGCGCGCACACGCCGACCAACGAGTACCAGCCCGATAATCCTTTCACTCTCTGCCGCTATCTCAGCCGCGAGCAGTATGGAAGCACACCACTTATTTATGGACAGTATTTCGACTCGGACTACTACATCGAGGACGACTGGTACTGGGCTCCGATGGACGGGAAGTACATAAAGGCCCCGTCGTTCGGCAACATAGTCTATAAGAGCGGCGACAAGATGCTCTTCCCGCGCATGTGGAACAGCGGCAACGGCGTCGATGACCGCTACAAGCAGTTCTACGGCTCCTACATGAAGAACGGAGGCAAGCAGGGCGGACGCTACCGCAAGCCGACCATGGGCGAGAACCTCAGCTTCTTCTTCGACTATCAGCTGAACTGGATGTACTGGCGCTACTTCATGTGGAACTTCGCGGGCCGTCAGAACGACGTCCACAGTCCGAGTCCCGGAGAGCTTTTCGAGGGCAACTGGGAGAGCGGCATCCCGTTCATAGACGAGATACGCCTCGGAGACCAGAGCGACGCGCCGGACTATCTCAAGGAGAACAAGGGCAAGAACCACTACTATATGCTGCCTCTGCTTCTGGGGCTTATCGGTCTGGTCTTCCAGTTCATGAAGGACAAGCGGGGCTGCTGGGTCACCTTCCTGCTGTTCTTCATGACTGGAATCGCGATTGTGATATACCTCAACCAGCCGCCGTTCCAGGTGCGCGAGAGGGACTACGCCTACGCCGGCTCGTTCTACGCCTTCGCGATATGGATCGGATTCGCGGTGCTGGCCCTATATACATGGATTGAGGAACTGCTCGCCAAGAAGAAAGTTTCCTCCGAGGCCGCCGGAGCCGCTGTTTCCGCCGCCGTGACGCTTGTCTGCCTCGGCGTGCCTGCCCTGATGGGGGCCGAGAACTGGGACGACCATGACAGGAGCCACCGCCGCACGGCCGTCGAGATGGCGTACAACTACCTCAATTCCTGCGGTGAGAACGGCATCCTGATAACCCACGGCGACAACGACACCTTCCCGCTCTGGTATGCCCAGGAGGTCGAGGAGTGCCGTCCTGACGTGCGCATCGTGAACACCTCGCTGCTCGGAACCGACTGGCACATAGACCAGATGAAGTGGGCCTGCAACAAGTCCGCCCCGCTCGACCTGAGCGTCGGCCCGCGCCAGTATCTTTACGGCACCAACGATTTCGTCCACATCTACGACACCCGCGACAGCGCCATACTCCTTTCCGACGTGATGCGAGTATTTCGCCATCCTTCGGCGAAGGTTCCGCTCTCGTCCGGCAAGATGGTGGATTACATCTGCTCGCGCAAGCTCGTGGTTCCGGTGAACAAGGAAAACGTGATAAAGTACGGAATACTCGACAAGAAATATGAGTCTCAGATTCCGGAGTATATCGTGCTGACGATGTCGCCGAAGAAGGACTACATTTCCAAGCCTGAGCTGTTCATGCTAGACCTTCTCTCGAACTACCAGTGGGACAGACCGATACATCTTCTGAACATGGGAGGCGACCTGAACATGGGCATCAAGGACTATCTTGAATATGACGGGTTCTCCTACAAGTTCGTCCCTATCCGCAACCGCCAGCGCACTTCGGAGGTAGGGTTCGCCGATCCGGACAAGCTCTACGACATGATGACGAACGTCTATAAGTGGGACGCGCTCAGCTATCCGGACTACTACGCCGACAACCAGCACCTCTACACTTTCTGCGGTGTCCTCTCGCAGCGTGCCCTTTTCGTGAACGTCGCGAAGGAGATGGTCAAGGCAGGTCATCCGGAGCGTGCGGTCGAGATGCTCGACAAGTGCCAGGCCTGCGTGCCGGAGAAGAACTATCCGCTGGACATTTCCTATCTCGGCTACTCCAACGAGCTGATGGTCATGGACATGATTAACCTCTACTATGTCCTCGGCGAGAAGGACAAGGCCTCTGACCTTGCCACCCGCTTCCTCAACAAGATGTTCCAGTCCGTGAACTTCTTCTTCCAGTTCTACGACTACGCCAAGGACGACTTCGACCGCGCCCGCAACATGGTCCTCATGGTTCAGGACATAGCCAAGGACAGCGGCGACGACTCCGTGGCCGCCCTCGTCGATGCCGGCTTTGACCGCCTCCGCGCCGACTACGGCGTCAAGGACGAGTAAAAGGTTTCTGTCTTTGGACCGAGGTCTAATTTGTGCCTCTTGTTCAAATCAAATATGTGAGATATGGGCTAAATCAACGGTTTTTCCTTCGATTTAGCCCAAGTTCATTTGTGTGAATCAGTATCTTTAATTCTGAAACAATCCCTTCGGTGCTGTTTTAGTATTCCGAAAATATTTCTTACATTTGTCCCGTTGTAGGCGAAAGTCTGCAATGACATATTGATGAAAGTGTTTTCGCACTGTCCTTAAAGAGAAATCTGACAGTTTCAATAAAAGCAAGGACAACGAACAGCACCGTCATCTGTATTCGGTTGCGTGTATTCAGCACCATCGATACAGGTGTGGGGATTGTTTCAGTTTATTTGCTTTTAGGTTTTGTCAGAACCTCTCTTTAGATAAACGAAATCAGACTCCACACTTTCTGTTATTTTAAAACTTCTGTTTGGGAGTCTGACGGAACTGAAAAATCAAACGGATGAAAAGAGCTATTTGTTTATTCACCTGCTGTCTTGCAGTGCTTTTTCTTGACTCGTCTTGTTCCAAGAGTAAGTCTGAGAGTGGTATGTCTGAAAAACCTTATAGTCAAAAGTCTTCGGTTACTATTGATGGTGTCACTTGGGCTACAATGAATGTCGGCGCTACAAATGATGATAATTGGGGAATCTGCGGAACACTTCTTACCTATGATAATGCTCTCAAAGC
>CAVBPI010000328.1:0-3161 GCA_963596955.1 bacterium
CCCCGCTCCCGGAGAAGGCGCAGCGGCACCAGGCCTGATGAAGGAAATCGCTCATATTATTGATGACATCCCGGTTACGGTTTGTGGCCACCGCGCAGAGGGTATCTCCGGCGTTCGGTGACTTGGAAAAAAGCAGGATGTTCGTATCGACAGTTGCGTTCTCAAAGACCTTCACTCCGGCGAAGTCGATGAGCAGCAGCGGATTCGTGCTGCCGGTTAGGAATGCACGGGTCTTTTCTCCGTAGCCGGCCCGCATCCACTTGTTTGAGGTGATGAAGCATAGTTCTCCGTCAGGTTTCAGCAGGTCATGGCCGAGTTCATAGAAGAGGCAATAGATGTCTCCGGTACGCTCATAAGTCATGTAGCCCATCTTCGCGAGGGCATCGGCGCTGCCGCCCATCTTCTGGAGCTGGATGTACGGAGGATTGCCAATGATGCAGTCGAAGCGGATGAAGCGTCCGTCCTCGTCAAGAACCTCGGGGAACTCGATGCGCCACTCAAACGCCTCGATGTAAATCCTGTTGTCGCGAATCTCGTCAAGTTCCTTCTGAATCTCCGCAATCTTGCCGCGCAGAACCTTTTTCTTCTTCTCGTTCTGCGCCGACACCTTACGGCTTACCTCAAAGAGTTCGGGTGCCTCAAGGTCGTAGAGTTCCTTCTTAAGAGCAGTCTTGCGCAGCAGGAGCGGGTCGTGACGGCTGATTTCGGTCTTTAGCCCTGTCTTAATCCTGCGAATAAGTTCGTCAAGTTCGCGTTTCTCCTCCTTGTTGTGCGCATTCTTGTAGTTGCCTACGGCACGTTTGTAGTCTCCTATGGACAGACCGGTTCTGCGCAATATTTCACTGATGTCCTGATCAAGCCCGAACTTGTGCAGCAGCGAGTTGCCGACCTTTATGTTGATGTCGATGTTCGGCAGCGTCTCAAGCTCGGTGAATCCGCTGTCCTTGGTGTAGAACGCATTTTTCAGGAGTTCAATCCACAGACGCAGACGGCAGATGTTCACTGCATTCGGATTCAAATCGACGCCGAACAGGCAGTTTTCGATGATTTTGCGTTTCTCGGTGAACAACGTCTCCTGAACCCTCTGGCTTTCAGCGTTTCCCGGAATATATGAAAACGGATTGCCCTCCTCGTCAGACACCATGAGTTCGTCGTTCTCGATGACGATGCTGTAGTCCTGTTTCTTGATGCGTCGTCCGTCCTGATCCATCAGAATGCCGAGGTCATATTTAATCCATATAATTTCGTTAAGCACTGACACGAGAAAATGCCCGGAGCCTACGGACGGGTCGCAGATTCGCAGTGAATCAACGATTTCGTTCGCGCGGCGTATGTCGTCGATGTCCTTGTCCCGCAGGGCATCATAATCCCGACAAGTCCATCCCATGGCCTCGTTGAACTTCCTGACGACAGCCCTTTTCAGGGTTTCGCGGCTCATCCACATCGTGATTGCTCCCGGCGTAAACACTGAACCGTCCTTGTGACCGTTGATTTTCTCGAATATGAGTCCGAGAACCGAAGCGTTGATGAGAGTTTTTGCGTTTTCATGAATCTCGTCCGCGCCCTCGCCGGAAAAGTCGTAGGCATCGAGAAATTCGAGAAGATAGCGAAGTGTCGAAAGAGCCTTGTGGCGCGGTTTGTTGCCGTCCCGAAGCACGGTGCCGGAGAAAAGCGGCATTTCGGAGTCTTCAAGGTTGCTGATGCGGATTGTCTGCCTTTCAAGCGGACTCAGTTCAAAAAGCGAACTGTTGAGGTAGGGGATGCGTCCGTATTTTGCGTTTATATGCTCCTGCCGGTCCTGTGGGCGTTTTGCGAGCACTTGAAAGAAAAGTTTGTTCAGTTCGTCGTAGTCAGTAATCAGCTGCGGCTTCATGAAGGCATAGAGCACATCTCCCTTATGATATTTCAGCATCTGTGCCTCAAGTAGCTTCATGAACAGAATCCTGTTCACCCAATTGATGACGAGGGACAGGGCGACATTGAACAGCTGCTCGTCCCTGTCCGCTCCGAAACGGGAGAGCTTTTCTACCCTGTCAAGCCAATCCTCGGAGTCGAGAATCGTGATTGTGCTCTCAATGAGCGAGGCGCGGTTGCGCTCGGACGGCTTCTTCCGTGCGATGATTCGCCTGTTGCCTTCCTTGTCCTCAATTTCCTCAAGTCCGATTATGTACAGCAGTTCGCTGTAAAACTTGACATTCAGCTTGTTGCTGTCCGTCTGAAACTGTTTCTTCAGCAGGTTTTCCGGGCTGAACACCTTGTAGAGACTAATGAGCCTGCGGTCGTCTCCCCGGTCGAGTGCCTTGCGGTAGTCGCGGATGTCGAACCATGTATATTCGAGAGAATCTGCAACCTCTGCGATATATGGGGCTGCGATTTCCTTGTAGAAGAAATCTGTCTTCTCCGATGTCAGAACTCCTGAGTTGAACTCGTCAAAGCGCTTGAGCAGTTTCTTGTTGGAAAGGAATGCACGCTCAAACTCCTGCGCGTCGAAGATGAAATACTCATATATGTTGGTGACAATCAGTTTCTTGAGTGCAATGTTGCGCTTAGACACCCTTTCCCGCAGCCAGTAGAGCAGCAGTTCCTGCACTGCCTTGCGGTTCAAGTTACCGCGCTGTGCCATTTCGGAGACGTTCGTCGGCATCTTTACCTCAAAGATGACCCCGACAGGGGCTTCCACACTGTTTCCGAGGTGTATCGCGCAATCAATTTTGCCGTTTGGCGAAACTTTGTAGTCCTGCCCGTAGAAAGTCAGCTTCAGGAAATCCATAAGATCTCCCTTCACTTTTTCTTCTGTGTCAACGGTTTCAATCTGTTCGTAAAAGATTTTTAGCTGTCTTCTGAAAGTATCGAAATCGGTCTTTGCCACGGGTTGCTGGCGGTATGCCCTGTTGAGGGACTTGAGAATAGTGATGTCTGGCATTGCAGTGTCTTATGGGATTGACTGCAAATCTACTGAAAAAGCCCGAGGAACACAAATTTTATCTTGTTGTCATCATTCCGCCGCCATAATGGTGAGGTTATTGGAGGTAATTAAAAGTTTGGTAGAACTCTAAAGTATCGGTAATTTTGCAAAAATTACCGAGTGAATATAAAATTGTATGCTCAAATTCTTCCAACTGGAGCCACGGCTCTAAATCTTTTAGGGCTTTCAACACAGA
>CAVBPI010000329.1:0-3154 GCA_963596955.1 bacterium
CGGCTTGGTTTCGACCAGGTCTGGGAGTTCTACTTCTCGACCGGAGCGCTCAGTTCGTTCCTTGACAACACCCCTACAGCCGTCGCCTTCCACAGCCTCGCGAGCGGTCTGCCTGAGTCCATTGCCGCCGCAGAAGCCGGAATCGTGAACGGAGTGCTCAACGGGACGACCTTCGTGGCCGGAGTGCCGGAGATTCTTCTGAAGGCCATCTCCATCGGTGCAGTCTTCTTCGGTTCGCTCACCTACATCGGCAACGGCCCGAACTTCATGGTGAAGTCCATCGCCGAGAGCCAGGGAATCAAGATGCCGTCATTCTTCGGCTACATGGTCAAATTCTCCCTCGTCATTCTTCTCCCGATTTACGTCCTTCTCTACTTCATTTTCCTTTAGACAAGCGGATATTTGGGGGCTTATTTCCTCAGGATAGACCGAAAATACATTATATTTGCCGTAAATTTTATGAAATATGAAAGTTTACGGCAATATTTTTATATTCGCGGTCATGTTCATCGCGGCCGCCTGCGGCAATATGGGGCTGACGCACGACGAACTCCGCACGATTGGATCAGCTGGCTCGAATGGCATCATGCGCGTGCTCACGGTTTATGACAAGGCGGACTCACTCGTCCTGAGAACCCCATGCGCGGATTTCTCCGAGGATGACCTGACAGCGATGTTCGCCGACAGCCTGTCACCCTGCGCAATGCTCGCCTCCCAGATGGTTGCAACGGTTACAAGCCCGGAGCAGGACGGTGTCGGGATAGCCGGCCCGCAGGTGGGCATAAGCCGAAGAATCGTCGCGGTGCAGCGCTTCGACAAACCGGGCAATCCGTTTGAAGTCTATCCGAACATCCGCATCCTCGAAGCACGCGGAAACCGCCGCACAGGAGCGGAAGGCTGCCTCTCCATCCCCGGCCGCCGCGGCATCGTCGAGAGGTGGGACACGGTGGTCATCCGTTATGCGAAGGCTGCGGAAGCCCTGCGCGCCGATGCAGACGAAGAGCCGGTGATGACCGATGCAGGCGAGAACCCGGCGGTGACCGATGCAGCAGGAGACATAGCGTCCGTCACCGACTTGGAATACGTCACCGAAACTGTCGGAGGCTTCACCGCCGTCATCTTCCAGCACGAATGCGACCACCTCGACGGCATCCTCTACCCCGACCGCGAAAAACCCGAAGTCCAGATGTAGTCAATAAAACCCACCGGTGTTTTCTTTTGTAATAGAAATCATATATCTTTGCAAAGATAAATAATCGTAAGTGATGAATAAACATCATAATATCCGCTTAATTCATCGTACACGATAATATACATATATTATGATTGACTATTACGAATACTCCATTCCGGAATTGATTGCAATGCTGGGGCAACGCTTCAAGGATTATAGGCTCAGGTCGGAGATGACCCAGAAAGATGTGGCGGAGCAGTCCGGCATTACCATCAACACCATCCATAAGTTCGAGACGGGCAAGGCCGGGAATATGTCACTCGGCACATTCCTCCTTCTTCTGAAGTCAATAGGCTGCGCGGAGCAACTTGACGAAATCTTGCCGGAGTTGCCCGAATCGGCCTATCTGGTAAGCGACGGGAAAAAAGTTCAACGGATAAGACACGGACGGAAATGATTACAAAGTCACTAAAAATCAACCTGTGGGGACAGGAAATCGGACGCCTGTCATGGGATGTCAGACGATGCATCGGCTATTTTGAGTACAGCCGCGGTTTTCTGCAAGGGGACATTGACGCATTTCCTCTGATAGCGTCCGTCAATGCCCCCGCAAGCCGCCGTCCTATCATGGGAAACAAAGAATCAAAGATTTATCACAAGTTGCCGCCATTTCTTGCCGACTCACTTCCGGACGCCTGGGGCAGCCAGGTGTTCGAATGCTGGAGAATCGGAAACGGCATACGGAATCAGGAGATAACGCCGTTGGACAAACTTGCGTTCATCGGGAAAAGAGGCATGGGCGCATTGGAATTTGAGCCGGAAACATCCGGAATCGACAGTTCAGAGAATCTTAATCTTAAAGCCCTTGCCGAACTGGCCGGGCGCATATTCTCGGAAAGAGAAAAAGTAAGAATCAAGCCTGAGGAGACTTTGACAATGCAGTCGCTGATTGCCGTCGGAACTTCTGCCGGAGGCCGTCAGCCCAAGGCGATAATAGCAGAAAACCCAGCGACTGGCGAAGTACGGAGCGGGCAGGTCGCAGGCCTGAAAGGTTTCGAATACAGCATCCTGAAGTTTGGCGACCCGAAGCGTTCATCGGCCGAACTTGAAATGGCATACCACGAGATGGCAACCGCCGCTGGCATCGAGATGATGCCGTGCCGGCTGATTGAGGTTGACGGCAAGCGCCATTTCATAACCCGCAGATTCGACCGCGAGGCCGGACACAAACTGCACACGCAGACACTCGCCGCCCTTTACCCCGAGGCCGACAGCTACGAGAAACTGCTGATGGTGTGCCGGAAGATGCGTCTGCCGGAATCGACACAGGAGGAAGTCTTCCGCCGCATGGTGTTCAACATTCTCGCGAACAACACCGACGACCACAACAAGAACTTTTCTTTTCTGATGAACATGGAAGGCAAGTGGAGCCTCGCCCCCGCCTACGACCTGACCTACATCTTCAACATCGGCGGTTACCTTCCGGAAACGACGCATTGCCTGATGATGCGCGGCAAGCTGTCCGGTCACACCAAGGAAGACGCACTCGCAATCGCCAGTGAAAACGGCATACGCAAGGCAGAATCCATAATTCGGCAAGTTGCCGACGCAGTGTCACAGTTCAGAAATTTTGCGGAAAGGAACAGCGTAAGGGAACAATGGACAAGTGCCGTGGAATCCACGCTCAACCGGCATCTTGAGGACTGGGGCTTCAATCTCGGCAACAGTTCCTCTGTATCCTTTGAACTCAACGGAAGTCATTACTCAAACGTGCGCGTCGAACAAACATACAAAGGCAACTATCACCTCCTCGCCGACATTGACGGCAAGGAACGCAAGTTCGTCATCGGCAGAAACAAACCAGAGCACGCCATAATTCAGTCCACAGGCACATCAAACCTCACCGAAGAGCAGTTGAAAGAAATGTGCGGCAAGCATTTCTCTTAGCACAGAACAGAATCAGGTACAGAACAAACTAAT
>CAVBPI010000330.1:0-3139 GCA_963596955.1 bacterium
ATAGAATGCTGTGTAGAGGTTCTGCCTGAGGAACACGGAGGCCGTCTTGAGCTGCTTCAAAGCCTTTTTGGTCGCCCTGCGGTTCCTGCTGCCCACGACGTCGGCGCGCCTTGCGGCCATCCTTCTGAACGCGAACCAGCAGAGCGCGGAGACGAGCAGCAGGACGAGGCACAGCGCCACGAACACCGCCGAACCGACAAAGAACTCGCCCTTGCCGCTGAGCCGGACAGGCTTCGTGGATATGAAGCGGATGTCCTGACCGAGGCTGCGGACGTCATTCTGCTGTACCCCCGGAACGACCGTTCCGCCGGAAGGGATGTCGGCGCCCTTCTCCACGGTGAGGGGAAGAGGCTGAGTCTGCACGGTGACATACTTTCCCGCATCGACGTCATAGTAGCTGTACTGTATCGGCTCTATGGTGAACTCGCCCGCGCTGCGCGGAATGAACGGAAACTCGAATTCCTTGGAACCGGAAAGCGAGCCCTTGGCGCTCTTGTCCGTAATCTTGGTGTCATAGACCTCCATGTCGAGCGGGAAGCTGACCTTCGGGGCTTCGAGCAGGGAGACATTTCCGCGCCCGGAGACGGTGACAATCAGAGAATTGGCCTCATGTGCCTTGAGATTGTCCTTCGCGAGCCGTGCGCTTATGCTGAATTTGCCCACTCCGCCGCCGAACGATGCCGGGGCGCCGGAAGGAAGCGGCGAGACATTGACGGTCACGGCCTGCGAGGAGACTTTCCTGCGTACCGTCTGGATGTCGTCGAAGAAGCCGTCGAAGATGCTGCCGGTGCGCGACTGGACACGCACGTTCACGAGGCAGACAAGCTCCGCCGGCTCGATGGTGAGCTTTCCGGTCTGCTGTGGGATGAGCACATAGCGGCGCAGCACCGCCGCGTCGTAAATCTTTCCGTTATAGTTCTCGCGCGTGAACTCGATGTTGGTCGGAGCCTCGACTTCCTGACTCCAGAAGCCGGAGAAGGAAGGGAAATTAGCGTTTTCGAATCCGGAGAGGTTGGTGCGCTGGTAAATCTTGAGAGTGGCGTTAATCGGCTGTCCGACAACGACATTGGTTCTGTCAAGGGATAGATTCAGGATGATGTCCCCCGTGGAGGCCTGTTCAGCGCCGCCGTTCCGATTATTGCCGCCCTGATTGCCGGCTCCGCTCCGAGCGCCTCCCGGCTGATTCCCTGAGCCGGCCGCGCTCGGGTCGGACGGAATCCCCTGCTGACCTGACTGTCCCGACGAGGAGCTGTCCTGCCTGATGACGCTCACGGTGACGGGACGGGAGACTATCTCGCTGCCCTTGACCTTGGCGCTCGCCGGGGGAAGCGTGAACTCGCCCACGGACTTAGGCATGAGGATGTAGGTGTAGGAAGCCTGACGCGAGGATGTCCGCTTGCCGTTTATGATGCTTATGCTCGACGAGGAGCTTTTCTGGGGTCCCCACACGAGGTCAAAGTCCTCCGGACACTCCCAGCTGAAGTCCGAGGCCGAGTTTTCGCCCTCAATCACGAACGTCACGCTGAACTGCTCGTTCAAATCCACGACATTGTGCGTCTGGACCTGAATCGCGGTCTGAGCCGCGGCCGCAACCGCAGCCAGCGACAAAAGCACTATTGCAAACAATCTCTTCATAATCAATTCTTTTCTCTCCATGCGCGGCCCAGCCGTACATGATTACGTCTCCCCTACCAGTTCTTCTCCTTCTGACGCGACCTTACCGCCGCGGCCTTTTCCTTGTTGACCTTGTCCTGAGTCTCCTTTTCCTTCGCCTGAATGGCCTGAAGCATCTGCTGCGCGGCCTGAGGGCTTATCTTCTGCTCCTGCGGCTGTCCCTGGCCGTCACGATTGTCCTGCGGAGGCTGCTGAGGATTCTGCTGACCGTCATCGTCCTTATCCTGATTCCGGTCATTGTCTCCGTTCTGATTGTCAGGATTGTTCTGGTTGTCGTTGCTGTTCTTATCCCGGTCGTTATTGTTCTGCCCGTTCTGGTTGTCCTGGTTCTGATTCTGGTTCTGGTCTTGCTGATTCTTGTCCTGGTTCTGATCGTTCTGGCCGCCGCCACCGCCGTTTTGCTGCTGATTCTCCAGCATCTTGCGGGCATAGATGTAGTTTTCCTTCGCGTCAAGGTCGTCAGGTCTCATAATCAGAGACTTGGCGAAGGCTTCGACAGCCGTCTTATAATCCTTTGAAGAGAGGGCCATGTCGCCGAGGTTGTAGTAGTAGTCGGCTCCGTATCCGGCCTCAACGGCCCCCTGCTCAACCTTCTGCATTGACTTCATCGCCCCCTGCGCATCGCCCTGACGGTAGAGGTCGGCGGCGAGGTTGTAGTTGGCGGCAACGGACGTGGAGTCCTTCACGAGAGCCTTGCGATAGTCAATTTCGGCCTCCTTGTAGTTGCCTTTGCGGTAGTCGCGGTTGCCGCGTCTGACATCCCCCCTGTCCTTCGCAGCATTCCGCGCCGTCTGTGCGGAGACGACGGAAGGCGCGAGCGCGGTCAGCGCGAACATCATCGACACAATATAATATATATGTACTTTCATTCCCATATCACCGGATTTTCATAAAAATCATATATTCCCAATCATTCATTCCCTTTCAGCGACATTCATTTTTCCTTCCCGAACAGGCTGAACTTAGTCCTGCGCTCCCCGATGAGGCAGCCGACGACGAAAAAGAAAAGCGCGACGGCGAAGAAATACATATACTGTTCGTCATACTCCTCAAAGACCACGGAACTGAACTTTTCCGCCTCCATCTTCCTTATGTCGTCGATTATCGGATTCAGCCCGAACTCGGTGTTCCCCGCACGCACATAGGCGCCGTTCCCCACTGACGCGATTTCCTTGAGCACGCTCTCGTCGAGATGGGACACCACAATGTTGCCGTCGCGGTCCTTCATCAGCCCGCCGTCCTTCAGCGGGATAGGCTTGCCCTCCGGAGAGCCGACTCCGATGGTGAATATCCTTATGCCGGTCTCGGCCACCTGCTTAGCGGCCTTCACCGGGTCGTCCTCGTGGTTCTCGCCGTCGGTGATGATGATTATCGCGCGGCTCTTCTCGCTCTGAGCGCTGAACGAACGGGCGGCAGTGTTTATGGCGTCGGCAAGCGCGGTGCCCTGAATCGGGACGGACTCTGT
>CAVBPI010000331.1:0-3111 GCA_963596955.1 bacterium
GGCCTCGTGTCCGCGCTCTCGCTCTCGGCTCAGACGGGCTTTGAGGTGAAGGGTGTCGTGACCGACGCGACCGGTCCTGTCATCGGTGCCACTGTCATCGAGCAGGGCACTTCCAACGGCGTTTCCACCGGAATTGACGGGGACTACAAGCTCACCGTCGCATCTTCGGAGACCATCGTTGAGTTCAGCTGCATGGGCTACACCACCGTGACCTTCAAGGCGTCGGAGGTTCCTGCGACCGTTCTCCTGAAAGAGGACAGCGTCTTTCTCGACGAGGCCGTCGCAATCGGCTACGGCTCCCAGAAAAAGAAGGAGGTCACCGGTTCCGTCGCCTCAGTCAAGGCCGAGGACTTCAACGCCGGCGTGAAGACTAGCCCTATCGGACTCCTTCAGGGCAAGGTGGCTGGACTCAACATAAGCCGCACCACAAGCGACCCGACCAGCACCGGCTTCAACGTGCAGATTCGAGGCTTCTCCACTCTCGACAAGGGTGCCGGGACATCTCCGCTCTACATCGTTGACGGCGTGCCTGTCAGCAGCATCGACAATATCTCCCCGGACGAGATAGCCTCAATGGACGTGCTCAAGGACGGCTCGGCGGCGGCTATTTATGGAACGCGCGGTACTAACGGCGTGATAATCATCACAACCAAACGCGGTGACAATTTCAGCGAGAAGGCCGTGACGAAGGTCGAGTATTCCGGCTATGCGTCAGTCTCGATGCGCAACGGCAAGACCGGAATGGCCACGCCTGAGGAGTTTGTGAACCTTTCGGAAATTTCCGGCGGCAAGATTACCCCGACCGTGCTCACCGACGAGAACGGCAACCCGTATCAGACCGACTGGATGGCCGAAATCACGAGAAAGGCGGCGTTCACCCACAATCATAACCTGGCTGTAACCGGCTCTTCAAGCAAGTTCAACTACCGCGCTTCCCTGAACTACAAGGACGCGCAGGGAATCGCCCGCAACAATGAGAGGAACGAAATCATCGCCAAGATAGCCGCGTCACAGAAGGCTCTCAGGGGCTGGCTCGACCTCAACTATGACTTCTCCTATATGCACTACCGCAACGACTACTTCTGCGGCGACTTCAAGCAGGCGGCCATTCTGAATCCGACCCTCCCGATATATGACCCGACCACGGTCTCCGGCTACTACAAGCCGCAGGGAACCGGCGTGAGCAACCCTGTCGAGAACATGAACCAGAAGGAGTCCTATCAGACCGGGAACTATTTCCGGGGCTCCATCAAGGCAACTCTGAACATCCTTCCTGTCGAAGGTCTCAGGATTAACGCCTTCGGCGCGTTCGAGGAGGGTGACAACGCGAGCTACTGGGCCAACAAGCAGATAACCACCGACGTGGATGCTTCCGGAAAGGCAGGCAGGAGCACCAACAGGAACTTCAACAAGCTCTTTGAGGTGACTGCGGACTATGCCCACAACTTCGGCAGACACAACATCGCCGCCGTGGCCGGCTTCTCCTACCAGAACTTCCTCTACGACGAGATGTCGGTGGAGAACAAGGGCTTCCCGACCGAGTCAATGAAGTATTATCAGATCGGCAACGGCGACGCGACCAAGACCTATCTCAAGGCCAGCTCGTCACGCAACTCCAACACTCTCGCCGCCTTCTTCGCGAGAGCAAACTACAACTACTCCGACAAGTATCTCCTTTCCGCGTCCATCCGCCGCGAGGGCTCATCACGCTTCGGCGCGAACAACAAGTGGGGCTGGTTCCCGGCAGTCAGTCTCGGCTGGCGCATCACCGGTGAGGACTTCATGCAGGGCGTGAAGGGAGTCGATGACCTGAAGCTCCGTCTCGGATTCGGTGTTACCGGAAACAACCTCGGCTCGGACCTCCGTTCGGTGGCGATGCTCTCCAACAACGGAACATTCTGGTACAACGGCAAATATGTCTATACCTACGGCGTGGCGCAGAACGTGAACCCGGACCTCCGCTGGGAGAAGAAATATGAGTACAACCTCGGTCTGGACTTCGCCTTCCTCGACAACCGTCTCTACGGAAGCTTCGACGCCTATTTCCGTCAGACCCGCGACCTCCTCTGGGACTATGAGGTGCCAACCCCTCCGTACCAGTACCACACACTCCTCGCCAATGCAGGACAGATGAACAGCTACGGTGTCGAGCTTGCGATAAGCGGCGTGCCTGTCAGGACGAAGGACTGGACATGGACCACAACTCCTACGGTTTCATGGAACCACAATGTCATCACCAAGCTCTCCGACCCTTCAATGGGATTCAACTACAAGGAGACGACATCGGGAGGCGTAGGCGAGAACGGAATCATGAACACCAACACCCAGATTCTCATCGAAGGTCAGTCAGTGGGCGCATTCTACGGCTACAAGTTTCTCGGAATCAAGGACGGTACATGGTACTATTCAACTCCGGCGGGCGGAGTCGTCGATGGAGCCGGAGCCGCCGAGGGCTACCGTCAGGTAATCGGAAACGCCCAGCCGTGGTTCACCTTCGGATGGAACAACTCCGTGAGATACAAGAACTTCGACTTCTCCATCTTCCTTCGCGGCGTGGTCGGCAACAAGATTCTCAACCTCACCCGCTGGGCATACGGCCCGAGGGCTATGGCGGCCGATAACATCTTCATGAAGGACGTGAAGGCAAAGGACGGAGTCGTCTATGCCAATAAGGAGCAGTTCTCCGACTACTATCTTGAGAACGGTTCCTATCTCAAGATTGACAACCTCACCATAGGCTACAACTTCAAGTTCAAGGAGACGAGCCTCGTCGATAACCTGCGCGTCTATGTCACCGGACAGAACCTCGCGACGCTTACCGCATACAGCGGACAGGATCCGGAAGTGAACACCACGAGCGTGTGGAGCTCAGGCATCGACTACTGCGATTTCTATCCTACGGTGGCGACCGTTCTCCTCGGAGTTAACATATCATTCAAATAGTAACGGAAGATGAAAAAGATTATATATTCACTTGCTGCGGCTGTTCTCGCGCTTTCGTCCTGCAATATGCTCGACGAGGTGAACTACGGCAACCCGACCGTGGAGGACATGATGACCAACGAGGACAATGTCGTGATGCTCGTCGGACAGATTTATGCCAACGTGAAA
>CAVBPI010000332.1:0-3104 GCA_963596955.1 bacterium
GCCATGGGGTCACCATCACGGAGGCCGGCGAGCAGCTGCTTCCGTTCGCGCAGGAAGCCCTCTATCAGGCGGAGAACTGCGTGAGCCGGATGTATGACCTCAGCAACATGAAGTGCGGCAGGCTTAAAATCGGCGTCACGCACTCATTCTCGCTGATGATGGTGGAGGCCATTCTTGCGTTCAACAAACAGTACCCGGGCATCGAGCTTGAAATCCACTACAAGACGATGGGCGAACTTTTAGACAAGCTCATCAAGCACGAGCTTGACTTCGTGCTGTCCTACAAGCCTTCGATAACGAGCCCGCTCATCGAGTCGCACGTGATTTTCGATGACAAGCTCTCGCTCGTCGTCTCCCAGGACAATCCTCTCGCCTCGCTTCAGTCGGTGAGGGTTGAGGACCTTGCGAAATACAGACTGGCTCTTCCTGCGAAGGGGCTTCAGGCCCGCAATCTTCTGGAGGAGATGTGCAAGGCGCACGGAACTGAGGTGAAGGCCGCCATCGAGTTCGACCTCATCACGCCGCTTCTGAGGCTGGTGTATAACAGCAACTTCGCGACTGTGCTCTCCTCCGCGTCAATCCAGTCCCACGACTATCTCCGGGCGATTCCGATTGACGCCGACCACAATCTGATGGAGGGCTCGTTCCACATACTCAAGGGCGCCTACAAGAAGAAGTCAGCCAAGGAGTTCATCAGGATCCTGTGCGAGACTGAGGCTGTGAGGCAGCGGCGTATTGACGGTTTTGAATAGTACGGGTCTTTATTGTCATATCGAACGGAGTGAGATATCTTTGTGCAGAGATTCATAGAATAAAGATTCACTCGACTTCACTTCGTTTCGCTCGGAATGACAGGTGTCTTTGTGAGGAGATTCATATGAATAAAAATTCACTCGACTTCACTTCGTTCCGCTCGGAATGACAGGTGGATGATGAAAGAATTTATTTTAACAAACATTGATAATAATGGAATGGTTGAATAATCTGGTGTCGGGACAGGGCGTGGCACATTCGATAATAATCATTGCCCTGACAATCACGGCGGGGCTGCTGTGCGACAGAATCAAGATAAAGGGCGTGAAGCTCGGCGTGACATGGATTCTGTTCATCGGCATATTCCTCGGGCAGCTCGGATTCACCCTGGACCCAACGACCTGCCATTTTGTCAAGGAGTTCGGACTCATACTGTTTGTATATTCTATAGGTCTGGAGGTCGGTCCTCATTTCTTCTCGTCGTTCAAGAGCGGGGGAGTGACGCTGAACCTGCTCGCGACCGGCATAGTGCTGCTCGGAACGGTCACCGCCTATCTGATTCACGTCATCACCGGCGAGGACCTCTTCGCGATGACCGGCGTTCTCTATGGTGCCGTGACCAACACTCCCGGACTCGGCGCCGCCCAGCAGACCTTCTCTGACCTGAACGAGGGATTGAACAATGCAAAATTTGCTTGTGGATATGCAGTTGCTTACCCGATGGGTGTCATGGGCATAATCCTGAGTGTCATATTCATACGTGTAATTTTCCGAATCAGTCTCGACAAGGAGCAGAAGCACGACACGAAGATTGACCATGAGGCAAAGGCCGCGGTGGCGCAGAAAATCGAGGCTCCGGACGTGGGACCGGTCTTTCTCGGCATCATGCTCGGCGTGCTCCTCGGCTCGATTCCGATTTTCTTCCCGGGAATGTCGGTTCCGGTCAAGCTCGGACTCGCCGGTGGCCCGCTCATCGTATCAATACTCATCTCCTCGTTCAGCGCCAAGGTGGGGCTCCGCACGGGAATTTCCCCGTCAGCGAACCTGATGATGCGTCAGGTGGGCATCTGCCTCTTCATCGCCGCCGTGGGCATCAGCGCCGGTGACGGCTTCATTGAGACTATCATGAACGGTGGCTACTGGTGGATTCTCTATGCTTTCATCATCTCGACGCTTCCGCTCCTGATTGTCGCCGCGTTCGCGCGTATTGTGCTGCACCTGAACTATTTCGCCATCATAGGAATGATTGCCGGCGCGACCACCGATCCGCCCGCACTTGCCTACGCGAACTCCATCTGCGAGAGCGACGAGGCCGCGGTTGCCTATTCGACGGTCTATCCGCTGTCGATGTTTCTGCGGATTTTGGCAGCGCAGGTGTTAGTGCTGATAGCATGACGGGGCGCCTAAAAGGCGGCCTGCTTCGTTGGATGCCTTGATGAAATCCTCACAACCATCAGGTTGCTGTGGTATTCATCTTCACCATCCGCCTTGCATCCCATCCTTTTATGCATCCCCTTTCTTTCAGAGGTTTATAAAGAGAAATTGAAGAGAAAAACATAAGAAAACCGGCTCGGACTGTTGGGTTCGGGCCGGTTGGTGGTTTTTTGAAAATATTGGAATAAGGTCCTTTGGGAGAAGGACTACTTTATGAGGTTTCCTGTCTGGTCAAGGCTGAAGGCGAACCAGTCGGAGCAGTCCTGGTAGCTGTACGGGATGTATTCCGCGCAGTGGACGAACGCGAGGTTCTGCTTCTTGTTCACATAGGCATCGACCTTGAGCCCGTTTCCGGCTTCGGTCTCGCTCCAGTCCATCTTGGACGGGTCGTTCTTCAGCGCGTCGAGAATCTCGGCCTTGCGGCTTGCCGGGAAGTACTTGGTCTTCTTGCAGAAGCAGATTCCGGACTTGCAGTCCTTGTAGCCGGATTTCGTCGTGAAGAAGAGCACGACTCCGCAGAATGCGAGGCAGCAGCCGAGGATGTTGACTCCCACTGAGGACGGAATGATTACGGTGATGATTCCCGCGATGACGAGAACGGAGGATATGGTGATATCGAGCGCGTTGTGCACCCGTTTGAAATCTTTTGTCATAGTATTATATTATTTGTTTTCAGATGAATCTGTCATCTCGAACGAAGTGAGAGATCTTTTCGCTCGGGGGAGTCTCCTAAGAAACTTTTGAGGGTTTCTAAGAAACATGGAAAGAATAGACTGCTTCTGATTTTAAATCCGCAGGCGTTCAAGGGCGACGGCGGATGAAAGCCCTGACAGGGCTCCGCTCACGGGATTCGTGATGCAGTCCAGCATGAAATTGCCGGGACGTGCAGTGCAGACAGTCTTTCCGCTGCGGAAGAA
>CAVBPI010000333.1:0-3077 GCA_963596955.1 bacterium
TATGCTTTTGATACGCATCGGTGTGGTAGGCCAACCCTATGTGAGAAAGTATTTCTCTTCGAGATTTAGGGCTGATGCAGAATTGCAGAATATTATTAACATTGTCGTTAACATTGTCGTCATCATTGTCGTTAACATTGTCGTTGAATGCCCGGAGAGAAAAAATCCAAACAAATAAATCGTTAAAATCGAAAAAATCCAAAGAAATAAAATGCCTGTTTTGAGAAAAATCCAAGGAAATACGGCTCGGACTATACCGGATGTCAGATGATTGTCGGGGTGTGGCCGCAGGCGGGGAGGAATTTTTCGAGAAGGTCGGCGATGCGGAGCTTCATGAAGCAGGAGACTGTGCCGTCGGAGCAGCAGAAGAACTCTCCTTCGAGGACTTCCTTGTCGATGACGAAATTCACGGCCTTGGCCGAGTCGAGGCAGGCGCTGAGGACCGTGGTTGCACCGTGCTCCGTGCCTGCAATCTCAAGCAGTTTCTCCGCTGAGGCGAATGATACCCTCGGAATGTTGAGGGCGTGACCGAAATCTTTGGTTACGAACGGCTTGTCGTCGCGTGTCACATAGAGATAGAAAATGGTCTGCTGCCTGTTGCAGAGGAATATGCTCTTGACAATCCTTCCGCCGATGCCCTCGTTGATGTTCAGGCAGTCCTCCATCGTGACCCCGGGATCCGTATCCACTCTCTCGAACGGAATCTCCAGCCGTGCCAGAGTCTCATACACTTTCTTCTGCAGCGCCGTCTTGAACTCTGCGGGCGCCGTAGTCATCCTTTCGCTGACAAAAAATTTCTTGTTCTCCATTTTTTTGTATTCTTTCGGCTAAAGTACTCACAAATTTCGATAAATCCGAAAATTTTCATTAACAAATCGGGGGCATTTTCGTCATTTATGTGACATGAGAAAAACTGCTGCAGATTTTTCTTTTATTTTCGAGGATAGATTTATTTGGGAAGAAGGAGTGTACTGGACGTACACGACTGATGAGAAAAGGACTCTTTTCGATAAGTGAGAGCAGAGCCAAGCTTGCTTGAGCTATGCCGAACGCAGAAAAGAGCGATGAAATCGAATATAGACCGAAAAGAATGAAAAAGACAATGAATTTTTATTATTTTTGAGTATGAAAAGAATCGTAACTATCTTATTTATCGGATTGGGACTGCTTATGGCGGGCACCGCGACTTCATGTGCGAATGCCGGTTCCTCGGCGCCGAAGTCCGAAATCAAAAAGCTTATCAAGGAATTTGACAGGAAAAAAGGCGTTGAAACCGTCAATCTCGGCTCTTTTGCCATGTCGCTTGTCAGAAAGGCGGCAAAGGCGGAAGTCTCGGATGACGATGAGGCGATGACGGCTATTCGGGCGATGGACAAGCTCAACGGGATGACCATTGTCGATATGGAAGACAGCGGCAGGGCCGTCAGAGACGAATTTCACAGAAAGTTCACGGCTCTGATGGGCGAGGAGGGCCTTCTGATGAGCGTTAAGGACGACGGCGAGGATGTGCTGTTCTACGGCACGAGTACCACTGACGGCCGGTCTGTCGAGAACCTGATTATCTATATGCCGTCGGATGGTGACCTTATCTGTCTCTGGGGCAGCATCTCCACTGAGGCGCTGGCTGAACTTGCCGGCTCGATGAAGGAATGAGTCGGGAGACCTTCATAAACGACTGGTTTCCGTTGAGGGACGGGCTTTACAGGGTCGCCTATAGGCTGCTCGGTTCGGAGACCGAGGCAGAGGACGCCGTGCAGGACCTCTATCTGAAGCTTTGGCAGGCCGCTGACTCGCTCGAAAAGGTGCGCGCTCCGAAGGCATATTGCCTGACGCTGCTCCGGAACAGCTGTCTGGACAGGCTCAGGAGCAAGCGGCTGAGCGGGCGCTCTCCCATCGACGGAGTGGAGCCGGAGCAGCCTCCGGAGGACGGGCAGATTGCTAAGCGGCAGAAGATGCAGGCTGTGCTTGAGGCGGTTGAGAGCCTTCCGGAGCGCGAACGGACGGTCTTGAAGATGAAAGTCATCGATGACCTGTCATACGGGCAGATACAGGAGCGGACCGGCATCCCATACCTGAGCCTGAGGGTTCTGCTCAGCGGGGCGAGGAAAAAACTGAAGAAAATTGCTGATGAATATGAAGATTGAATATGAAAATTGAATATGAAAAGGATTGAGGACATAGAAAAACTGACTCTGGAGGAGCTGGAACGTATGGCTGACGACGAGAGCGTCGCTGTTCCGGAGCGTCTTGGCGAGAACATTGAAAACCGGATTCTTGCCTCGGAAATTCTCCGGCGGGAGTCAGCTCGCGGAGAGTCTTTGACTGCCGGGGACGGTGCCGGCACTCTCAACTCCGGGAAACGCCGCTCGCCTGTGGCGCTTTGGAAGAGGCTTGCCGTCATTCCCGCCGTTGCCGCTGCGGTTGCCTCCGTCGTCATCGGACTTAATCTTCACCGCGCGTCCGCAACCCCGGCCGACACGTTCAGCTCCCCGGAAGAGGCATACGCACAGGTGGAAAGGACATTTGCCATGATTGGCAGCAAGGTCAGCAAAGGAAAGAGCATCGCCGATGCGGCTCTTCCCAAAATGCAGAAGACATCAAAATTCTTCGGGCATATACCTCCGGTGCCCACATCATCTTCCGAAGGAAACCTATATTCAGAATAACCCTCAATCTGAGACAATTGGGTGCCTAATATAAATAACAGTAACTTTTATAGAAAAATATGAAAAGAATAGCAACAATAATAGCGGCAATGCTAGTATGCGCCGCATCATTCGCCCAGAGCGGCAAGGACATCTACAACAAGTTCTCGGAAAAGCCGAAGGTCAGCGCGGTCTATATATCCCCGTCAATGTTCCGTCTCATGGGCAGACTGCCTGAAATTGATATGCCTGAAGAGGACATAAACATCGCGCCGATAGTCAAGGAACTCAGCGGCATGTATATCATTGACAGCGAGAACGCAAAGGTCAATGCCGCCCTCAAGGCCGAGGTTGACAAGCTCCTCAGGTCCGGAAAGTTTGAGCTCCTGCTTGAGGCCAAAGAGGACGGCGAACTTGTCCGGCTCTACACCA
>CAVBPI010000334.1:0-1681 GCA_963596955.1 bacterium
GTCCCGTCCCTGTGCCGGGACGCGGAGCAGCTTCGCAAACGCTGCGAAGGTCTGCTGAACGGCATCCTGCACGACTACAGCGCGTTTTCCGTGTTCACGATTGACCGTTTTTTCCAGCAGGTTCTGCGCTCGTTCGCCCGCGAGCTCGGGCAGTTCGACTCCTACCAGCTTGAGCTCGACAAGCCCGCCGTGGTGAGCGAGTCCGTTGACAGGATGCTTGAGAACCTCTCCGACAAGGACAGCGCGGTCATTGACTGGCTGAAGGAGTCGATGATGAACCAGATTTCGTCCAAGGGCTATTTCCAGCTTGAACCGACGCTCTATTCCGCCGCGAGCGACCTCCAGAGCCCCGAGTTTAAGGCATATATGGCCGAGAAGGGGATATCCGATCCGTCGAAAATATATTCCAAGGAGAATATGCGTTCGCTCCGCAAGGCCTGCAATGAACTGATTGACGGGTTCTCCAAAGATGTGAAGGCCGGAGCTGAGGCTTTGGAAGGCAAGTTCGGCGGCAAAATCGGCGAGACGTCCTATAAGTTCGCCTCCAAGGCTCTGGACAAGATTAAGGGACAGGTTAAGCGCTCCGAGCTGATTGCGTCTCCGTCTGATTCCTTCTGCGCAAAGATTGCCTGCCGCGATAAACTGTTTGCAAAGGCCAAGGCCTTCCTCGCGAATGAACTTCCTGCGGATTATGAGGCGACGGCGCTCAGCTTTCTGGGACTCTTCTATGATTTGAAGGTTCCTGCTTCTGTCGGAGACGCTGAGCCTGTGGCGGAGCTTAACGGCGCGTCACCATATTACCGGGCCTACCGCACGGCGCTCCAGATCAGGGACATGATTTACGGATTCGGCATATCCCGGGAACTCTCGGAGGCTTTCAGCGGACTTCTCAAGGACCGCAACATCCTTTGTCTGGAGGATTCCAACGGCCTCCTCAGCCGCATCATCGATGGCTCGGACGTTCCGTTTGTCTATGAAAAGACAGGAGTCCGCTATGAGCATTTCCTTCTCGACGAGTTCCAGGACACGTCGGTGGTGCAGTGGGACAACTTCCGCCCGCTGCTGCACGAGAGCGATTCCAACGGCAATGACAATCTCATCGTTGGTGACGTGAAGCAGAGCATCTACCGTTGGCGGCAGTCGGACTGGGGACTGCTCAACTCCGAGGTGGGGAGGGAATTTCCTGACAGCCGAGAACTTGTGGGAAAGGACGGGAAACCCGCTCTCTCAACCAATTACAGGACGGAGGAGAACATCGTGGAGTTCAACAATCTCTTTTTCGAGTTCCTGAGGGACCGCCTCTCCGGCGATTTCAGGGCCACGGGCGGCGAGGAGGTCGGGAAAGTAATTTCCGACATCTATGCGGACGTGCGCCAGGCGGCTGCCCGCAAGGGCGGTTTCGGAGAGGTCCGGCTTTGTTTCGCCGCTTCCGGCGGGGGCAGGTCAGGCGGCTCCGGAGATGCTGCCGGCAATGGCGCCGAGAATACGGACAAGGTGCTGGAACGCACCGTGCAGCAGGTTATTGGCCTTCATGAAAAAAAAGGCGCGGGATATGGTGACATTGCCGTCATAGTCCGTGTCAATGCGCCTGGCGAGCGGATTGCCAACGCCCTGATGGAAAGGGGAGTGCCGGTAATTTCTGACGATTCGCTGACGGTGAACAACTCGATTGTCGTGCGCC
>CAVBPI010000334.1:1691-3064 GCA_963596955.1 bacterium
CCTGAAAACAAGGCCTCGGGCTATCTTGCAGCCTCGCTCAATTTCAAGACGGCCGGAGCCGCCCGGTCATCGCTTGTTGACCTCGCGGAAAACATAATCCGCACAATGCGCGAGACGGACGCGCACCTTGTCGAGTCGCACGCCCTCTACATTCAGGCATTCATGGACTGGATGCAGTCATGGGTCTCACGCAACGGAAACCAGCTCAAGGAGTTCCTTCGCGCATGGGACGAGAAAAATTCGTCCTCGCAGGTCAAGATTGCCTCCCCGGCCTCCACTGATGCGGTCCGCATAATCACGATTCACAAATCGAAGGGACTGGAGTTCCCATATGTCATAATCCCGTATTTCGAGGACATAACCTTCTTCCGCCACGGCAATGTGTGGGCGGAGCCGTCAGTTCCCGCCACTGCGGAGACGAACCGTCATTCCTCTGCCGGGAACTCTGAGAATCAGGCTCTTGCCGATTTTAATAAGGCTGTTTCTGGCGGCATTTTCAAGCCTGACATTTCGGGGCAGAGCTGCAACACCTACTTTGAGCCGACATACAACAGGGAGCGTCTCTACCAGTGCATTGATGCCATGAACCTGATGTATGTGGCGATGACGCGGCCTTCCCGCGGCCTGTGCATCATCTGCGGCACGGCTTCCGCGGACTCGATGACCTCGGCCTCAAGCGCCCTGCTCGCCTTTGCAGTGTCTCAGAACTACCCCGCCGTAGAATCGGACTGGGGAGTCGATTACCTTGTCGGCAAGTTCTGCGGCGAGTCCGACCTTGAATTCCGCAAGGCTGGCAAGAAGGCCAAAACCTATGTCAAGGACTTCTCCCAGAGCGTTCTCCGCAGCGGCTATTCGTCTTTCGCGACGGACTCCTCGCGTCTGCGCATCGACCGCGACGCCGCCGACTTCTTCTCCGCCGACGGCACCGTTGGCCCGGACGCCTCCCGACGTCTTCGCGGCATAGTCCTCCACAAAATCCTCTCTTCCGTGGTGGTCCCGGCCGACCTTGAGCCAGCCGTCCGCGCCGCGGTAGATTCCGGTGAACTGTCAGAGGCTCAGGCAGCCGTCGCCCTCGACCTTCTTCGCCGCCGCATCCTCGACGCGCAGTCCCGCGGCTGGTTCACCGAATCTCCCGACGACGTCCTGAACGAGCGCGCGATAGTCACCTCCGAAGGCGAGGAACTGCGCCCCGACCGCGTTATCCTCCGGGACGGCGAAGTCCTCATCATCGACTACAAGTTCGGCCGTCCCCATCCCACCTACCTCGACCAGGTCCGCTCCTACATGGAAACCTGGCGCTCCCTCGGCCACACCTCCGTCCGCGGCTACCTCTGGTTCGTCCCGGACAACAGCGTCGTCGAGGTGTGACATTG
>CAVBPI010000335.1:0-3057 GCA_963596955.1 bacterium
ATGCATAGGCGACACCGAGGTCTGGGTCGGCGGCTAGATAGTGGGCGGGGACCTCAGCTCGGCGAAGGCCAGCTTCACGCCGCCGTTCAAGTCGCGGAGCAACATCCTTCTCGGGCCGCGCTCGTCCGTGACCTCGCGCGAGAACTGCCTGTCAGTTCAGCTGCCCGACGGCGACGCCCGTGACGACCTTAATCTCGTCGATAACCCTCAGCTGCTCGGTCGTCAGGTGCTCCTGTGCGGAGACATAGTCGAGTCCTACTACGGCATGACCGGCATCAAGAACATCAGCGACTTTGTAGTCAAGTAATCGTGAAAACAACATGAACAGTTATATGGGACAAACTAATGTGAAAAATATTTGTGAGTACAAAAATAAGTACCTAAATTTGCGGTACTTAAATGAACGTACCATGAAAACTGCAAATTACTCAGAGTTGCGCCGCAATCTCAAGTCTTATCTTGATTCTGTCATCAATGACAGCGAACCTCTTCTTGTTCACCGCAGCGGAAATGAGAGTGTTGTTGTCATCTGTCTGGATGAGTATAATGCCATTAGGGAAACAGAATACATCATGCGCTCTCCGGAAATGATGAGGATTATACGTGACGGGGAGCATGAGATTACTGAGGGCAAGGGCACGCCGATAAAGATTGACGAATTATGGAAATAGTATTTCTGGAGCAGGCGAAGGCGGATATTGAGTATTGGAAGAAATCCGGGAATAAGAAGGTAATGAATCGTATTTCAGTTCTGCTGGAAGACATCCTGAAGCACCCTTACACAGGGCTTGG
This sequence comes from bacterium, assembly GCA_963596955.1. Classification (GTDB taxonomy): domain Bacteria; phylum Bacteroidota; class Bacteroidia; order Bacteroidales; family UBA932; genus Cryptobacteroides. The sequence continues at coordinate 793 of CAVBPI010000335.1, forward strand.
AAAGCCTGAACAACTCAGATTCGCGCTTTCCGGCTTTTGGTCCCGAAGAATAAATTCCGAACACAGAATTATTTATAAGGTGGTGGAGGACAAACTTGTCGTCTATGTCCTTGCGATGAGATACCACTATTCCGGATGATGTCGGATTCTATTCTTCCTGACATTCGCTGTCCGGGCATTTTGCTGACTTGCGGGGCTGCTCCTTTCCGGCGACTATGATGACGATTTCTCCTTTGGGCTCGTGCTCCCGGTACCAGACAGCGACTTCGGCTAGCGTGCCGCGCCGGTGTTCTTCGTGAATCTTGGATATTTCCCTTGCCACCGAACAGCGGCGTTCCGGGCCGAAGTACTCCGTGAACTGCTCAAGGGTCTTGACGAGACGGTAGGGGGATTCGTAGAAAATCATCGTGTGCGTTTCTTCAGCGAGTTCCCTCATCTTTGTCTGACGACCCTTCTTGACCGGAAGGAAGCCCTCGAAGCAGAAGCGGTCGCAGGGAAATCCCGAGCTGACGAGTGCCGGGACAAAGGCGGTCGCTCCCGGAAGCGTCTGAACCTCGATGCCCTCCTCGACGCAGGTCCTGACGAGCAGGAAGCCCGGGTCGGAAATTCCCGGAGTTCCGGCGTCGCTGATGAGCGCGACGTTCAGCCCGGCGAGAATCCTGTCCTTTATGACGGCGGCCGTCTTGTGCTCGTTGAACTTGTGGTGGGACTCAAGCCGTCCGTGGATGTCGTAGTGCCTGAGCAGCACGGAGCTTGTCCGCGTGTCTTCCGCGAGAATCAGGTCCGCTTCCTTCAGCACGCGGACGGCGCGGAGGGTCATGTCCTCAAGGTTGCCGACCGGTGTTGGAACTATATATAATATTCCTGCCATCTTCTTTGTTTTTATTTCAGTATTCGCCGTGTGGCTGACTTCGGCAAAGAAATGCCCGCGGCTATTTCAGCTTGCGCCTCACCGCCATCATGAACCTATAGACGACGTCCGATTCCGTGTTCCACTCCGGGTGACGCTCCCTGACGAACTTCACCCCTTCGTCGAAGGACGGCATCGCGTTAAGCGCCGACAGCGTGTCCTTGAAGGCAATCGGGTCTTCATGGAAGAGCGTGTTTATGAAGAGTATGCGGTCGTTCAGGGAAATCGCGCTGCGGATGTCGCTCACGCTTGAGCCGGGAATGTCCGTTCTCCAGCTTTCCTTCTCGGCCATCTTGTCCATGACGGCTCCGGTCGCCGCGTGCGCCTCCCCGATGGGAACCACGTCAATCTCGTCGTCAACCTCTATCCCGAACACCGGCAGGTCCTCCTCGTCGGAAGCGCCCGAAAGGCTTATGCCGGGAGCCTTCTCCTCATGGACGGTCACCTCCTCCGGAACAGCGGCTTCAGGCAGGTCTTCCTCGACCGTCGGCATCGGTGCCTCCTCCGGCTGAGTCTTGACCCCGTCTGGCACGGGAACCTCCACGATTGCTTCCGGCAGGTCCTCGTCGAGGACATCATTTTCCTGAACCTCAACGGATTCCGCGTTGCTGATGTGCATCGAGACAGTTGACTCCAACTTCTCCAACTGTTCTTTCAGTGACTGTATCTGCGCCAGAATGTCAGTCAAAAACTGCGTCTGTTTGTTTTCCATGACATGATTTTTTATATCTTTGCAACTGCAAACCGCAAAATTAGATAAAATACATCAAATAATCACGGAAATGTTTCTTGAAAAAGCTAAAACCGCAGGTTCAATCGAGGTCATCTGCGGCTCTATGTTCTCGGGCAAGACTGAGGAACTCATAAGAAGAATCAGGCGTGCCCAGTTCGCGAACCAGAAAATCGCCATGTTCAAGCCATGCATAGATGTCCGCTATTCGGAAGAGGACGTCGTCTCACATGACAGCAAGCACATACGCTCATTCCCGGTGGATTCTCCGGAAAAGATGCTTGAGCTGGCAAAGGGCGCGGATGTGGTCGGCGTGGATGAGGCGCAGTTTTTTGACGCTTCTCTCGTAGGCGTCGCCCAGAAGCTTGCGGATTCGGGCATCCGTGTAATCATAGCCGGTCTTGACACGGACTTTCTCGGCAATCCTTTCGGCCCGATGCCGGCGCTGATGGCTGTAGCGGAGGACGTCCAGAAAGTGCACGCCATCTGCGTGAAGTGCGGCAGCCCTGCCCAGTTCTCGCATCGTCTGTCAAAGAGCAGCAGCCTGGTGGAACTAGGCGAGAAGGACATCTACGAGCCGTTATGCCGCCACTGCTACAACAAGGCGGTTTCGGCGGAGTAGGAC
>CAVBPI010000336.1:0-386 GCA_963596955.1 bacterium
TTAAAAATCTAGTTTTTGTCCCGCAAGGATTCCGAGCCATGCGAACAGCAGGCACAGGCAAACGGTTCCGATGATGTAGAGAGTAGCAGCCCCGAAGCGTCCCTGCTGCAGGAGGACGACGGACTGTACTGAGTAGGTAGAGAACGTGGTGAAGCTTCCACATACTCCGATTCCTGCAAACAGCAGCCAGCTTCCCGACCGGCAGCACGAAGTCAGCATTCCCAGTGCGAACTAACCGCATAAGTTTATTAGCAAAGTCGCAATGTTCCTGGACCAGCCCACCGCCGCAGCGAGCAGTCCCAGTCCATATCTCAACATCGCCCCGAACGCTCCTCCGGTCGCCACTGCAATAAAGTTCTTAATCATAATCGTCATTTCAATTTTTT
>CAVBPI010000336.1:418-3049 GCA_963596955.1 bacterium
GACTAAAAGGTTCGATTTTCAATCGCCACTTTTCTGCGCTCGGCAGTCTCAAATTCATTTGGACTGCTCTCGCTTATCGAAAAGGTTAGTTTATTCGTGTCTCATTCTGAGTATCGGAAACGGATTGCCCTGCTCGTCCGTCTCCGTTCGGTCATAGACCTTAAATCCCCAATGTTTATAGATTGCCGCCGCGTACCCGTTTTGTTCGTTCACATCAATTCTGCGGGCATTGCATTCATTTAACGCCCATTCTATCAGGCTGTGACCGACTCCTTTCCCCATAAACTCGGGGGCGACAAAAAGCATTTCAATCTTGTCTCCATCAACACCAATGAATCCGGCGACAGCGCCTCCGCAAACCGATATGGCAAGTTCAGGTATGTTTGAAACAGCCTGCTCCACAATCGGTTGCAGATTCTCTATGTCCTCTTCTGTCAGGAAATGATGAGTAGTGCGGACAGAACGGTTCCATAATGCCGTCAGTTCCTCCACAGCGTTCTCGTTTCTGTTTCGTATTGATATTTCAGAAATTTTCATTGTTTCTCGGTCATTTTCGCAATGTTTCGTCGGATGCTTATTGACGCTTTTTACAAAAATATGTAAAATCCGTTGATTACAAATGATTTTTTGCGTGATGTTTGGTAAATTTGTGACAAAACTGTGTTGCCATGAAAAAGAAAGTATATTTTGCGGGGTCGATTCGCGGAGGGCGCGAGGATGCGGAACTTTATCGCCGGATTATCGGGTATATTCAGCGGACGGACGTCGTTCTGACGGAACATATCGGCCGGCCGGACATATTCGAGAGCGAGAAGGGCTCGTCGGACATCGACATATATGAGCAGGACACGGCGTGGCTCCGGGAATGCGATGTCATGATAGGGGAGTGCACGCATACCTCGCTCGGAGTCGGCTATGAGCTGGCATACGCGGAAAGCCATGGCAAGCCGGTTCACATTTTCTACAACTCCTCGCGCACCGTTCTTTCCGCGATGCTCGCCGGCAACCGTCGTTTTCATGTTCATCCGTATTCCGATGAATCGGATATATATCCTTTGATTGACAGGATTTTATCAGAGTTATAGTCCTTAATCCGCCAATATTATGCTCAAGGAACATAATGTTGGCGCAGCATAATTCATAAACCAAGAAAATGGTAGGAATATCGGTAAAATGAGTATGCGGCGGGGAACGGGGATTGATTAACTTTGCGGTGTTGCCGGATACGGTTTCCGGCGACATAAAATGTGATATTATGAAGGTTTGTAAAATTCTTGCACTCGTCGCTGCATTGGGATGTATTTCGTTTGCGGCCGGTGCGCAGAACAAAAAAGTTTCGGCTATGAACGGTGAACACAAAATTCTGGTCGCCTATTTTTCGGCGACAGGCACCACTGAGCGTGTGGCAAAGATCATCGCTTCCGTCACGGGAGGCGAACTCTTCAGGATTACCCCGACGGAAGAGTATTCCGCTGCTGATCTGGACTGGACTGACAGCGACTCCCGCTGCTGCCGTGAAAACGACAATCCGGCGTCCCGCCCGGCATTCGTCAAGACAAAGGAAAGCCTCGACGGCTACGACACGATTTATCTCGGCTTTCCGAACTGGTGGAACGGCGCTCCGAGAATAATCAACACATTCATCGAGACATACGGCCTGAAAGGCAAGACCGTGATTCCGTTCATGACCTCCGGCGGAAGCGGCATCACCAATTCGATGAAGGTATTCCGCGCCACCTATCCTGAAATAAATTGGAAGGACGGCAAGCTGCTCAACGGGGCTTCGCGCAAGGTCGTTGAGGACTGGGTGAAAAAATAGTGCGGAGTTTCAGTGGAAACCTGCGCACTGATTTGATGCTTTAAAACAGAAAATGGATATGAAACGAGTTATTGTGATTTCAACGAGCCTCAGGCACGGCTCAAACAGCGACATTCTTGCGGACAAGTTCATCGAGGGCGCAGTCGCGGCAGGAAATGATGTCGAGAAAATATCCCTCATCGGGAAGGAGATCAAGTTTTGCAAAGGCTGCCTCGCCTGTCAGAAATTGGGCAGATGCGTCATCAACGACGATGTCAACGGCATCATGGAGAAGGTTCTGGGCGCAGATGTCGTGGTGTGGGCGACGCCGATTTACTACTATGAGATGAGCGGTCAGATGAAGACTCTCATCGACAGGATGAACGCGATGTATCCGCTGGACTACAAGTTCCGTGACATCTACATCCTCACGACTGCCGCCGAGGATGCACCTTATGTGCCGGAGCGTGCCGAGGCCGGTCTCACCGGATGGATTGACTGCTATCCGAAGAGCCGTCTCGCCGGAAAACTCTTCTGCGGAGGCGTGGAAGCCCCGAAAGACATCCTCGGCAATCCCAAGCTTCAGGAAGCCTTCGAACTCGGCCGCAGCATCGCGTGATAATAAAGGCACCTTTTCAATGAGGCATCCTCCTCTTTATGACAAAGGGGAGGATGTTGCGGTATTATACAGGGGGCAGTCTGCCGCTTTTTTGCAGTTTGGGATTGTACATTTGCGCATAAAACATTGGCAATGAAATGAGCTACATCAAATATATACAGAATATGGAGCACTACAAGGAAGTGCTTTCCAAGGCGCTGAATGTCAAGGAGTC
>CAVBPI010000337.1:0-3047 GCA_963596955.1 bacterium
GTCATTGATTATGAGCGACGGAAGCTCGAACATATATTTCCTTGACGCGAATTTCAAGGTTCAGAGGAGAATCGTCGTGAAGAACGGGCGGAAATCCGTGGGGCTACTGAACGAGCTGGAATGGATTGACGGGAAGATTTGGGCGAATGTGTATATGAGCGACTACATCGTCGTCATAAATCCGGAAAACGGTGTCGTCGAGAAAATCATCGACTGCCGCGGACTGCTGCGCGAAGACCTGCGGACACCGGAAACAGACGTGCTCAACGGCATCGCGTACAATCCCGAAACCGGGAAAATTTACATCACCGGCAAGCTTTGGCCGCGACTTTTTGAGATTAGAGTAAAAGACAAATAAATAGCGGGGGTACTTGAGCTGGGTGACCGGCTCAGGTTGAGAGAGTCCCATTGAACCTGATGCGGCCAATACCGCCGAAGGGAATGCACAACTCCAAAAGGACAGAGCGCAGGTCTGCGCAGATTCCAGCCCCCTCGTATAATATTAATTTTAGTTAATTGCTTTATGCGAGGTTTACTTTTTTTTGCGGTGCTCAGCACCATTCTTCCCGGGACGCCTGCCACGGGAAAAAGCACGCCGGAACGCGGTTTCATGACCATTTCATCGCCGGCTCCGGATTCTCCGGAAAAGACTTCCGCCTTCGACGAGGACGGAAACAGGATTGAAAAGATTGACAGTGTCGTGGTCGTGGCCTCACGCGCCGGCGAGAACACTCCTGTCACCTACACCATGGTCGGGAAGGACGAGCTCGTGCGCACCAACCCGATTAACTCCCTCCCGATGAACCTCAGCCTCCAGCCTTCCGTGATTTCCACGAACGAGGGCGGAACGGGTCTGGGCTACTCGAAGATGACGGTCCGCGGCAGCAAAGGTTCGCAGATTAACGTCACGCTCAACGGTATAACCCTCAATGACGCAGAATCACAGGAGGTATTCTGGGTGAACATCCCGGCGCTCTCCACGCTCCTTTCCTCCGTCCAGCTCCAGAGGGGACTCGGAACTTCGGCAAACGGAGCCGGCGCGTTCGGTGCGAGCGTGAACATGAGCACGGCATCGGTGGGCACCCGCCCTTTCGCGACGGCGGATTTCGGCTACGGCTCATATAACACCTTCACCTCGGCTGTCGCCGCAGGCACCGGTCTTACGAAATCGGGGGTATATTTCAACGCCGCATATTCCCGCAACTTCACGGACGGATACATCCGCAACGCGAAGGCAAATGTGCAGTCGGCGATGGCCACCCTCGGCTGGATGAACGCGAACAACTCCCTGAAGCTCACCTGGCTCATGGGAAAGCAGCACACCGGCATCACATGGAACGGCATCGACCTTGAAACCTACGAACGTGACCGCCGCTACAACAGCGCCGGCGAATACTACGACTACAAACGAAACGCGGACGGAAGCTATGTCCTTGATGCAGACGGGAATAAAATCGTGAACTCAACTCACTACTACGACAACGAGACCGACAACTACACCCAGCACCACCTTCAGCTGAACTACACCCACCAGTTCGCGAACGCTCTCAGCTGGAGCACGACCCTCAACTACACCAAGGGCGACGGCTGGTACGACCAGTACAAGACCGGCAAGAAGTTCAAGAAATACGGCATGGCGGACTATGCTCCGGAGGGCTTCAAGACCTCGGACTTCATCATCAACAAGTGCATGGACAACTGGTATTTCGTAGCCAAGACCGACCTCAGCTGGAAGTCTGATCTCGTGAACATTGTCGGCGGTCTCAGCTGGTCGCGCTACGACGGCGGACATTTCGGAAAGGTGCTCTACAGCGATGTTCTCGGCACGGACTGGCAGGCGGCGGACGGCATGACCTACGAGAAGTTCAACGCCAATCATGTCTGGTACTACAACAACGCCCTCAAGCAGGAATACAACGCCTACATCCGCGGCGAATACAGCCCGCTCGAATGGCTTACGACATACATCGATCTTCAGCTGCGCAACGTGAACCTCCATATGTGGGGCAGGGGAGACGAGGACAATCTCGACATGGCCTACAGCAACAACTGGCTCTTCTTCAACCCTCGCGCGGGAGTGACCTTCCATAAGGACGGACATCGTGCATATATCTCTGCGGCGCAGGGACATCGCGAGCCGGGCCGTCCGGACATCAAGGAAAACATCGAAGCCGGAAGCAACATGGGCGTGCGTCCCGAGGAGATGGTCGATGTGGAGCTTGGATATGAATGGACTTCGTCGAAGCTTGCCGTTGGCGCGAACTTCTATTTCATGGAATACTGGGATATGCTCCTCGAAACCGGCCGTCTGTCCGACACCGGCTACCCGATTAAGGACAATGTCAGCCGTGCCTTCCGTCGTGGAGTGGAGATTTCTGCGGCCTACGACCCTCTCAAATGGCTCTCCGTTTCAGGAAACATCACCCTCAGCCTTAACAAGGTCATGAACTATAAGGAGTCGTTCCAGCTTTATGACGAAAGCGGAGAGGCTGTGTATGACGCTGACTGGAAGCCGGTTCAGAAGGAGGTTGAGTTCGGGAACACCACGATGCTTATGTCTCCGTCCGTCATCGGAATGCTCAGCGTCGCATTCAGGCCTTTCGCGACCGTCTGCCGCAACTCTCTGAAGACCACGACTCTCGCCATCGACGGCAAGTATGTGGGCAGGCAGTATGTCGATAACACTCAGAACGACAGCCGCTCCATTCCGGGCTACTTCGTCTCCAACCTTTCGCTGACTCATGAGTTCTCCCTCGACGGACGCCGTGGCACCTCATTCGCGCACGGCGGCGCAATCCGTCTCGGCCTCTATGTCAACAACTTGTTGAACAACCTCTACTATGTTGACGGCACCTGCTGGTACAAGGGCATTCAGGAGGACGGCACGCAGATTAGCGGCATCGGAATATTTCCTCAAGCACCTGTGAACATCATGCTTAAAGTCGGGTTCGCCTTTTAGCGGGGCGCCTAAAAAGCGGATTGCTTCGTTGCGTGTGAATTTCAAATCCTCACAACCATAAGGTTGCTCCGGTGTTGAAATCCCCAGT
>CAVBPI010000338.1:0-1043 GCA_963596955.1 bacterium
GTATAAGAGACCGGAAATTTAGCGTATTCCCCGGACGCAAAGTCATAGTACCAGACATTCACAATAAAACTCAACTCGCCGTCTCCGAACTTGACATAATCATAAAACCGAGCATCGGCAACATCCACCCCTGTCTTTCCGCTCTCTACGGGTAAATCAGAAGCGAACTGACCTGTCTGACCCGTATCGGAGCCATAGCACAATTCGCCGGAAGGCAGAATATAATAATACAGCGAGAAATTTGCCGTGCCGCCATGCCCGTCCTTATTGCCGAAAGAATATTTCTTTGAGGAAGCATCATAGTCAAGATACTGAACCGGTATCTCTATTCTGAAATATCTTTTCAAATCATACTCCTGCACCCTTTCGATGCAAACGATATAAGTCAGCGCCGGCACTGCGGACGGAAGCCTGCTGAACTCATAAATCAGTTCATAACGAGACTTGCCATCGCCGTCAAGATCCATCTCGGTGCCATCTACGCGACATACTTGCTCAAGTCTGTACGCGCCACAGATGTCATCACAAATTTCGTTGATAACTGCATTGTCGTCAGTTTCCTTGTGCTGGCAAGAACCGAAAGCTGTCATAACAAGGAGCATCTGAAATAAAATAAATGTCCTTTTCATCTTACCGTTTAATATTTAAGAGGGAGAATTGTGCAGGTAAAATAATCCCCCGTAGTATAAGATGCAACATTGTACTTTTTCGTTGTCGAAGAATACCCTCTAATATACTTGTCACTATATAGTATTTGGAACTGTCCCATATCATCATCTTTCTCAGACCATTCCAACGTTACTACCGTTGATGTAGATTTTTCTTGAGTGCCAGTCCAACCAAGTTCAAGTTTTGCGGTGATATTATCAGACAAGCCCGCTTCAACACCGATTTTAACAGATTCTGTATTAGAGCGTCGTGTATTTATGGTTTTGGAAATTTTGTTAATTTTCCCTGAATCAATCTCTGAAACAATGACAGTATAACCTGAATTTACAAGCAAGTCCCATGTTGGCAAAAATGGAGAATTATCAGGATAATAC
>CAVBPI010000338.1:1071-3038 GCA_963596955.1 bacterium
ATACCACTTAGAAGCCAATGTGGTCTCGTCACGCTTCGACATTTTGTACTGCCATGTAACATACCACTTGAACATGGTTGAACCCCAGGTTTCCTTAGATATTGCATGAGGCTTTACAGTGAACAAATCCTTGGCACGAACACTATAGAACGATTTATTGGAAGTCGATTGTCCATTATCATTTCCAACATATACATCTACGCATATTTCCAATGCCCCTTCTGCCCATAAACGCGAATAAATCTCGTTTATTGTCGGTTCCCGACGTTTTCCTCCGTTGTCATCAGTGTCCACTATGTCAGAGAATTTTTTGTCATCGGAATCATCAAAAAGCCGGTTAAATGCACGTGGGTTAATCTTGAAACGAACCATCTTTGAGCGGACATCCGTCCTCAACTTGCCGACAGTGGAATTTGATGTCATTCCATAGCAGATATAATCATTCTGGCAGGCGTAGGAATTATTTTTGAAATAATTGTAGGCCTTAATCAGGTCAGGGTTATAATTATTCAAATCTTCTGCTGACATTTCATCAGAACTGTCTTCCTGTTGTTGAGCAGGATACCATTCAAAAGTGTAATGCCCACAGTATATCTGATATCCTTTGTAACAAGTTCGTTCTTTGACGGGTCGAAAGCGTCTGCAATGAAATGGAATGTCGGTTCTCCGGACTTAGTCTTGGCATCGGCAACAATGCGTTCGTTGGACTTTACGACCAGTACGGTGCCTCCAGGGATTGTACCGTCCTCAATTTCTCCGAGTTCATAACTGTTCACAAAAAGCTCCTTACCGTCGCTCTTTGCCCTTTTGTAAGTCACGGCCGCCCTCTGGTCTGACGTGTCCCAGTTCTCGGCGCAGAAACCCTGCGGGTCGAGCCATGTCATGTCCGGGACCAATATGGTCAAGGTCGGGACTGCATTCTCAATTTCACTGACATCACAGCCAAGATACTGTGAAATGACATCACGGAATGTGCGCTCGCCATCGACTTGTGAGTTCCTGACGAATGGATAGAATACATCATAATCGTTGTCCACTTGTTTCAGAGCCTCTTTCTTAAGAAACTCGCGTACAGGCTGTTCGGAGCATACTGCCTTGGATAAAGCAACGGAGAAGTTCCGCAAGGCCGTGTCCTCATCAATGACATTCACGAGCTTTGCCTCTTCAGGAACGATTGACGGCTCCTTGGTACAAGCGCCCAGAATAAGGGCGCAGAAGACTGAAAACAAAATGATTTTCTGCTTCATGATAAATTTATCTTTAAGGCTTGTTATTTAATTGCTAATCAGAAGTTTACTGATTCATTCAAAATCAAAAGGAAAAGCCGATGCCCAATCCGACATAGGATTTGTCTATGATGTTCTCCCCTGCGTCCATATGTATGTTCTGAATCCTGCAATACAGTCCGGTCGTCATCCTGTATTTCTTGCCCACATTATAACTGACACCGAATCCTACTCTGGCGAACAGTCCCTGAACTTTATAGTCTATCTCCGGAATGCCGGATTCAGGCATATGGTTCAAGCCATAAACTTCAGCGGCATATCCAAAGTCCGCGGACAGATACGGGCTTACGGCACTGTCCATGAAGTCGCTTCTCAGATGGATAAACAGCGGGATTCCCAAATTCTTCGCATCCAGAGACCTTTCAAGACCCACACCGCCTCCTATGGCAAACTGCGGACACAGCCTATAACCATTAGTAACCGTAATGCCGACAAAGTTCTGTCCCGCCAAGTTGGTAGGAAGGGTAACCTCCACGAGCCCGAAATACCCTTTTGGCTTATTGAATAAAGACTTATGCCATGGCTCCCTGGTAATCTTCTCTATATCATCGAGGGCGAATCGAAACAGATTCCGTTCATCCGTCCTGATTTTGATGCTTTCCGAAGGTACGACCACCTCTATCCTTCCATGAATCTCTCCGCCATTTTTCAGATAGACGACATCCTCATAACCCTTTTGCC
>CAVBPI010000339.1:0-3034 GCA_963596955.1 bacterium
GGCATATTCGACTCGATACTCCTCGCCACCGGCATTTCCCCGGTTCTTGGCGCAGTCCTCGTCATCGTTTTCCTCGTGTTCTGTTTCAAAATGTGGAAATTCGCCGCCCGAAAAATCGACGAGCATCTGCTGCGGGACAAGGAAGACAGCGATGTAATCATATTATAATGACTTACTTATGTTGAAACGAAGGTTTGACAGACTTTTTTCTTCAGTAACCGGCATTCAGGTGCTGGCGCTTCTGGTCGTGTCGCTGGCTTTTGCCGGCATATTCATTCTCAGCGGCTACTATCTCTGCGACGATGCCGTCGATTGGGAAACGACGGTCGGAATATTTATGGACCCGGGCAATTTCCTTCAGCACGGTGACTCTCACTGCGTCTTTCGTTTTATTGTCGCAATCTGTGGGGCAATTCTGGTCTCGACATTGCTGGTGAGTACATTTACCAATATGTTCGAGAACATCGGTGCTTCCGTCCGTCAGGGAAAGCGCCGCTATGCGTTTAATCATCATGTACTTATACTCGGAAACGGGAAGAAGCTGCCGCATATACTCGAAGCCCTTTCCGCTGAACGGCGCGATGTCGTGGTGATGAGCGAAAGACCTGTGGCTGTCAAAGGGAAATATGTCTGTTACAACGGGCGACGAGACGACAGGGATGAACTTGTCGCTGCGAGGGCAGACAAGGCAGATGTAATCTATATCATCGGCGAAGACAATGAACCCGGGCATGATTCACGAAGCCTCGCGTCGCTCGAACTCCTGAAAGAAATATGCCGGGATGCAGGGCATGACATCCACTGCTATCTCACCATCAACGACATAGCGACTCAAGAGGTGTTCCAGTATTACCGACAGTCTGAAAACGGGCATCTTCTTCTGGTTGATGTCATCAACGACAGCGAGTATTACGCCGAACAGCTTATGGTGGGAACGGATTTCCTGCCTGTCATAAGGCCGGGTGAAGACAGGGAATGCAGCATCGTCATCATCGGAACCGGCTCCGTAGCGCAATCGACGGCATATACCGTCGCTCACCTGTGCCATTATCCGAGCTTCGCGTTCGGACGTAAGACCACGGTCGCTTTTGTCGGAACCGGGATGCACGAGTTTATGGACGAGATTAGGGCATCCCGCCCGTCGCTCTTTGAAATGTCGGAGTACCGGTATGTGAACCCCAAGGGTGTGAACACCAATTATATGGCGGGGTACGGGGATATTCTTGACATAAGATGGGAATTTATTGATGCCCCGGCTGAATCGGCTCTGGCAAGGCGTCGTCTGGAGGAGATGGTGCAGAATCCGTCCAGGGATGTCCGGATAATCGTCTGCGGAAGCAACGATGCCGAGTCGATGCATCACGCGCTGCACCTGCCCCGCACGGCGTATGGCATTCCTGCAATCGCGGTCTATCTTGAGGATTCGGAAGAATTGCTGGACAGGGCGAATGCCACCGGCATGTACGGGCATCTGGTAGGCTATGGCCCGGCGGCAAAGTCGGACGACTCCCTCTTCCTGAACCGCTCCACCCGAGGCCAGAGAGTGAACTACATCTATGAGCAGAAATACGGTGACAGAACCCTTTCGCAGGAGGCGGCGTGGTACAGGATTCCGGAAATGTCCAAATTCTCCAGCATCTACTGCGCCAACGCCATGGTTCTGAGGCGGAAATGCTATGATTTGACGGCTCCCGACAGGACTGCGGCCTATGAATCGGAGCACCGCCGCTGGATGATGTCCGTGCTGATTATGGGACAGTCATACGGCGCACAGACCGACAAAACGCGCTTCATCCATGCCGACTTGGTCCCATTTGCCGACCTTAGCGAAGAGGAACAGTCCAAGGACGCGATACTTATAGACAACTATGAGCTGATTTGCGGGTGAGGAGAGTGGATGTGCAACTAACACGGATGTCAGATTTATGTTTAAGCGGTATTCGATATTTATTAGTTACAGACGCATAGATACAGGGGACAAAGCCGAACACCTCAAGGACTTGTTGGAGAGATACTATCGTGGTCGTATCAGTTTTGATAGGGAAAACTTTTCAGGGGAGTTCAATGCCGAACTCATAAAAAGGATAGACACAGTAAAGGACTTCATACTGGTGGTCGGTAAGGACTCTCTAAATTACACGGAGTCTGACTTCGGAGAGGATATTGTGCAACTATACAGAGAATTGGCGGCATTGCCGTACGAGACGTTTATAAAGCGCGTATCTAATGAGAAATGTACAGAAAAACTCGATTATGTGCGAATTGAGATTGGACGTGCTCTCAGACGCGACAATCTGCAGATTATCCCTGTAGTTCCGGAACGCTCGAAGGATTTTAGTTTTGCCGAATTGAATCTTCCTCCCGACATATCCGGAATAAAGGGCTATGAATGCGTTTTTTACAGCGATAATCCGGATGCCCTATTCAAGGATGTCGTGCCTAAGATAAGAATGCACATGAAAAGTAGAACCTGGGGCATGGTATCAGTATTCTTGTCAATTCTTACCGCATTTGCTGTTGTTTTTACAATGTATTGCGGATATAAATGGTTTTGTGAAAGAGGACAGTTTGAGCATTGCAGGACAGAAAGTGACTTCAAGGCGTTGGAAACGAAAACATGGTTTTTCAATCGACGATGTCTCGATAGCTTGACTGTATTTGATGCGTTAAAGGGCATCGGGCGCACCTCGATTAACGATGCAGATAATACGGAATGCGATGATTATATTACAGCAATCTGGAGTGAAGATTGTTCGCTATTGCAGATAAGGACATTGAAAAGACTGATAAACAACATGATGCTTGTCATCTCCGGTTCTTTTGTCATGGGGACGGAAAGACCAGAAGGCTTGGATAATCCCCCTCATTCTGTTGACATCACGACAGATTTCTACTTGTGTAAGTATGAAATGACAGAAAGGGAGTGGAATGTGATAATGTATGATGAGGCAACCGGACTGGACGGGATTCCGAAGACCGAGGTCTCTTGGAATGATGCGCAGGTGCTGTTGGCACGGCTCTTTCATCTGACGGG
>CAVBPI010000340.1:0-3027 GCA_963596955.1 bacterium
GTCTCTGGACCGTGCATCCGCATTCTGGAAGAGCTGCAACAAGGTCCTGGTGACATTCGGGACAAGCTGGCGCTACCGCTTCATCGGAAGCGCGGCCGGCAAAGGCGACGGTCTTGACGGCATCGAAAACGGAGGCGGTGAAGCCGTTGAAAGCGGAATCATCGTCGCCAACTGCCTGAAAAGGGACGCGAGGGAGTTCCGGAGGGAGTTTCTGAGGGCAGAGGAGACGGGACGCATCATCGGGGACATCGTCCTGAACCATCCCGACAAGCAGTTCATCTTCACAGTGAGCCCGATACGCCACTTCAAGGACGGCGCTCACGGCAATCAGCTCAGCAAGGCGAACCTGCTGACGGGGCTGGACGAAGCACTTAATCAAGTCAAGAATAAGGCAGCTGCATTCGGGAAGAACCCGCGCTGCGACTATTTCCCCGCCTACGAAATCATGCTCGACGAGCTGCGTGACTACCGCTTCTACGCCGAGGACATGATTCACCCGTCAGAACAGGCCGTAAGCTATATTTTCGAGAGATTCATCGACTGGGCGCTGCCCGGATCGGAAAAGGAGGAGTTCTCGCGCCGCGACAAGGCCTTCCGCCAGTCCCGGCATATACAGCGTTAATCAACCTTTCCGCCGGAGTCGCGCCACTGCTTTGGGGAGCAGCCGACAATCTTCTGGAACTGACGGTGGAAATTGGAGCGGTCGCTGAAGCCGCAGCGCTCGCCGATGGCGTTAACCGAGATGTTCTTGTTTGCCAGAAGCATCGCCTTCGCGTCCCGGATGCGCAGTTCAGTGCGCCATGTGCGGAAATCCTGTCCTTTGTCGGCAAAATAGGTCTGAAGTAGCTCCTTGGTCGTGTGCAGCTCGGCGGCAATCTCGTCGCGGGTCTTGTCCGACTCGCGGTACTTCCCCGCCTCGACCCACTGTCCTATGGCCATGTCCAGCTTCTGCAGGTCCCTGTCCGTATAAATCAGCTCCGTCCCCTCGACGGATGCGGCGGTTTTAGACTTCGCGCGTCCATTGCCGCGACGCCGGCGCACAGTAGGGCGTCCCTCACCGGAGAGGGCCTTGTAGGCAAAGGCGTCGAGCAGGAGCTTGTGGGAGCCGAGGAAAGAGATGAAATTGGCGGAAAAATAGAGTATGAACAGCGCATAGAAAAGGACATACACCTTCATCAGACTGCGCGGAAGGAGCATATAGACGAGCACGAACATCTGCGTCAGCATCATTATTATGTAGCAGAAGCGTATCCATTTTATCTTATGCTCCTCGTCCTCGTCATAATATATCTCCAGATTGCGCAGGGCACGCCTGTAGCTGTTGTTGAATGCGATTATGTGCGAGATGCACTGGGCGAGGAAAAGCACGATGCTGCTGGTGTATGCCGCGACGCGCACCCATTTCACGGGATAGTCGTAATAATACACGAGGGCGACGGACCATATCGCCACAATCACTATGTTCAGCCAGTACTTGTCGTTTCCCGACGGGGACGGGTCCATCAGATTGAGCAGCGAAAAGGAGAGAATCACCGACGAGAGCGCCGTCACGACGAACATCATCATTGCCGGATAGAAATCGTTCCATTCGTAATCGATGCGTATCATCGTGTATATGAATATGGCGCCGGCAAGCGCAAAGCAGCCAGCGATTGCATTCTTCGTGTGTCCGAGCCGCCGCGCGTAAGGCGACGACGGAACCTTTATGAAAAGCAGCAGCAGCCCAAGCGTAATCGCCACGACCGCCGTGATGAAAAAGGAAGTCTGTATGTCCATGTATATCTGTGCAAATCCCGCCCGTTTCGGGCACATTTATTCGTCTCAATCCGCCCTTTCAGGCATATTCATGCAAAAATACGGAAAATTTCGCTATTTTTGCAATCGCATTATAAAAAGAAGGCATATATGTTCGAAAATTTGTCAGACAAGCTTGAGAGGTCGTTCAAGATTCTCAAGGGCGAGGGTAAGATTACGGAAATCAACATAGCGGAGGCGCTCAAGGAAATCAGGCGGGCGCTGCTTGACGCGGACGTGAGCTACAAGACAGCGAAGGAATTCTGCGACAATGTCAAGGCCAAGGCCATCGGGCAGAATGTGCTCACGGCGGTGAAGCCTCAGCAGATGATCGTGAAGATCGTGCACGACGAGCTTGCGCTGCTGATGGGAAGCGAGAGCAGCGACATCAACGTTAAAGGCTCACCGGCGGTGGTTCTCGTGGCCGGTCTGAACGGTTCGGGAAAGACCACGTTCTGCGGAAAACTGGCGCTGAACATCAAGAGCAAGAGGGGCATGAAGGTCATGCTCGCCGCCTGCGACACCTTCCGTCCGGCCGCAATAGGCCAGTTGAAGGTGCTCGGAGAGCAGGTCGGAGTGCCGGTCTATTCCGAGGACGGGGTACAGGACCCCATCGCGATTGCCAAGAACGCCATAGCGAAGGCGAAGAGCGAGGGATATTCGGTCGTAATCGTCGATACGGCCGGCCGTCTGTCCGTCGATGAGGAGCTGATGAACGAGATTTCCGCGCTGCACGACGCAATAAAGCCGACGGAAACCCTCTTCGTGGTCGATTCCATGACAGGTCAGGACGCAGTGGCCACCGCCAAGGCATTCAACGACAGGCTCGACTTCGACGGAGTGGTTCTCACCAAGCTCGACGGCGACACAAGAGGAGGAGCGGCGCTCTCAATCAGGACCGTTGTCGGCAAGCCTATAAAGTTCGTCAGCACGGGCGAGAAGATGGAGGCGCTCGACCAGTTCCACCCGGAGCGAATCGCGGACCGAATCCTCGGAATGGGCGACGTCGTGTCCCTCGTGGAGAAGGCCCAGGAGCAGTTCGACGAAAAGCAGGCGCGCGAACTCAAGAAGAAGCTCGCCAAGGACCAGTTCACACTTCAGGACTTTTACAATCAGATTCAGCAGATTAAGAAGATGGGCAACATTAAGGACCTCGCGGGGATGCTCCCGGGAATGGACAAGGCTCTCAAGGATGTTGACATCGACAACAAGACGGCGTTCAAGACGACCGAG
>CAVBPI010000341.1:0-3019 GCA_963596955.1 bacterium
TTCTGCGTTCGGCATAGCTCAAGCAAGCTTGGCTCTGCTCTCACTTATCGAAAAGGTTCCATAATGCAGATAATACGCCGAATTTTGCCGATGTTTTTACCGCTGTATTGATTTGCCGATTAGGTTTGCTAAATTTGTAGAAAATATGCTTCCGGGAATGCGCGTCAAGGTTCAACGGGTGTCGTGCCGGAAGGAAATGAAATGTCGAAATGAATCGTTTTGTCGGGAATATGCTGAGTGTCAGCGCTCTGGCGGTCGCGGTCGTGGTTGCTGCGGCCTGCGGGGGACGCGGCGGGAAAAAGGCCGGTGAGACTCCGGGGGAGGTGCGTGCCTTTCCGCAGGTGAGCGTGCCGGCGATGATGGAAAGCCCTGAGGAGAGGGCGGAGTATGCCGCGCTGCACTACTTCGACCCGTTCACGAAGATTGAGGCTTCCTTGAAATACCTCTGCGACTCGACTCATGTGGGCGGGGTGCCGTCCGACCAGCTGGAGCAGGCATTCGCCACATGGTGCGGACTTCTGGACATGGTGCCGCCGGAGACCGCCGAGAAGGCTGCGGGACATCTTTTCGACAGGATTGCCGCCTGCGAGGCCGCGGACACGGCTTCAAACATTTTCGAGAGGATGAACGAAATCGCGGACAAATATCTCTACGACCCCAATTCTCCTCTGCGCAACGAGGACTACTACCGCCCGTTCGTTGAGGCACGCTCCCGCTCCGGACTCGTGTCCCCGGAAATGCGCGAGGCCGACGCCGTGACGGCACGCAACTGTTCGCTCAACCGGGTGGGCACGAAGGCTGCGGACTTCCGCTTCTCCGACAGCCGCGGACATTCATACACTCTCTACGGAATCAAGGCCGCCAAGACCCTCCTTTTCTTCTCGAATCCCGGCTGCAATGCTTGCAAGGCGATAATCGAGTCGCTCAAGGCCTATCCGGAAATGGAACCGATGATTGCTTCAGGAGAGCTTGCCGTGCTGAACATCTACATCGACGAGGACCTCGGTGAATGGTACAACTACATGCCGATATACCCGACCTCATGGTACAACGGCTACGACCCCAACTACGCGATACGCACCGACCGGCTCTACGACGTCCGCGCAATCCCGTCGCTCTACCTCCTCGACCGTGACAAGACCGTCCTGATGAAGGACGCCCCGACCGAGAAAATCCTCCCGGCGATATTCGGACATTAAAGATTATTTAAACACATTGATATATGGCAACAATAACCAAAGAACTTTGGGGCAAGGCTCCGGATGGGAAGGAAATCTTCCGCTACACTCTTAAGAACGCTTCGGGCGCATACATTCAGGTTTCAAGCGTCGGGGCGGGAATCGTGTCGATAGTCGTGCCTGACCGTGACGGGAAGCTTGCGGACGTGGCGCTCGGCTACCCGGCTCCGCTCAGTTATTTCGGTGACGGCCCGTGTGCAGGAAAGGTGCCGGGGCGCTATGCCAACCGAATCGCCCGCGGACACTTCACCCTTGACGGCGTTGAGTATTCTCTTCCTATAAACAACGGCCCGAACCATCTTCACGGCGGACCGGAGGGCTTCCAGAATCAGGCCTGGGAAAGCCGCGTGGAGGGTGACGGCGTGGAATTTCTCTACTACTCCGAGGACGGGGAGATGGGCTATCCTGGCGCGCTGAAGGCCGTCGCCCGCTATGAGTGGAGCGAGGACAATGAGGTCAGGCTGACCCTCACCGCCGAGTGCGACAAGCCTACGGTGATAAACCTCACGAACCACACCTACTTCAACCTGAACGGCGAAGGCTCAGGCTCGGTGCTTGACCACGAACTTCGCCTGAACGCCTCCGAGTGGCTGCCTACCGACGAGTCTCTCATCCCGCTCGGCGAGTCCGTCCCTGTTGCCGGCACGCCGATGGATTTTGTCGTCGCTAAGAAGCTCGGCCGGGACATAAAGGAGCCATTCACCGCTCTCGAATACGGAAAGGGCTACGACAACTGCTGGGTCATCGACGGCGGTGAGCCGGGGCAGATTCAGGAGGCCGCTGAGCTTTACTCAGAGACTTCCGGCCGTGTGCTCAGGGTCTATACCACCCAGCCGGGCGTGCAGGTCTATACCGGAAACTGGCTCGCGGGCTGCCCTGAGGGCAAATGCGGCCACATCTACAACGACTATGACGGAGTGGCAATCGAGTGCCAGAACTTCCCGGATTCCCCTAATGAGCCTGAGTATCCTTCGCCGATTCTGCGTCCGGGCGAAACCTACGAACAGGCAATCATATTCTCATTCTCTGTAAGATGAAACAATATCTTGATTTATTGAGACATATCCGTGAAAACGGGGTGATGAAGCACGACCGGACGGGGGTGGGGACGCAGAGCGTCTTCGGTTACCAGATGCGCTTCGACCTCGCGGACGGATTTCCTTTGCTGACGACGAAGAAAGTGCACTTGAAGTCAATCATCTATGAACTCCTGTGGTTCATCGCCGGAGACACGAACATAAAGTACCTCAAGGACCACGGCGTGTCGATATGGGATGAATGGGCGGATGAAAACGGCGACCTCGGACCGGTCTATGGGCATCAGTGGCGCAGCTGGCCGACTCCCGACGGACGGACGATTGACCAGCTGTCGCAGGTGATAGAGACGATTAAGAACAACCCGGACTCCCGCAGGATGATTGTGTCGGCATGGAACGTCGCGGAAGTTGAGAAGATGGCGCTGCCGCCTTGCCACACGCTGTTCCAGTTCTATGTCGCCGACGGGAAGCTTTCCTGCCAGCTCTACCAGCGCAGCGCGGACGTCTTTCTCGGTGTGCCGTTCAACATCGCCTCGTATGCGCTCCTCACGATGATGGTCGCGCAGGTCTGCGGGCTCAGGCCGGGCGAGTTCATCCACACCACCGGCGACACCCACATCTACAAGAACCATTTCGAGCAGGTTGCCGAGCAGCTTTCCCGCACTCCGCGTGCCCTGCCGAAGATGGTGCTGAACCCGGATGTGAAGAGCATCTTTGACTTTAAGTATGAGGACTTTAGGCTTG
>CAVBPI010000342.1:0-1403 GCA_963596955.1 bacterium
GACAAGGAGCGTTGTATCAAAGGAATGCAAGTGGATTTATTGATTGACCGGAATGACGGGATTATTGATTTGTGTGAGGTGAAGGACTACAAGGAACCGTTCCGGCTCTCTGCGGAATATGCCGAAAGGCTTGATGAGAAGCAACGTACATTTGCTGCTGTGACCAAAACCTCAAAGGCCGTCCACACCGTTCTGATAACCGCGGGAGGAATTGCTTCTGGTGCGGCAGATGTTATTCAGGCGGAGGTCACTTTGGATGATTTGTTCCGAGTATAGTGAGGTGAACGCTACAGCACGATGGTGAAGACCGTGGCTTCGGGGGTGCTGGAAGCGAGCTTGATGGTGCCGCCGTTGAGGCGGAGCATCTGGCGGGAGAGGCTGAGGCCGACTCCGGTGCCGGCGCTGCCCTTGGTCGTGAAGAACGGGACGAAAAGCTGTTCCTGACTTGACTTGCTGAGGGGTTCGCCGTCGTTGGCGACATTGATGAGGGTGCGGTCGCGCTTGTCGATTGAGGCCGTGATGGTGATGTTGCGCGCCCCGGCCTGAACCGCGTTCTTCACGAGGTTGTTCAGGACCTGGGAAATCTGTCCCTGGTCGGCGTAGAGGATTATGTCGTCGGAAAGTTCGTTGTAACTGACATTGACGGACGGCCAGTTTGTCCGGGTGATGTTCATTGCGTCTGTCGCCACTTCCTTGAAATAGAATGCCTTGCGGATTGGAGCCGCGATGTGCGTGAGTGAGCGGTAGGACTGGACGAAGCTGATGAGACCTTCGGACGACGAGGCGATGGTGCCGAGCGCCGAGCGGATGTCGTCCTCGCTGTAGGCAGGCAGGTTCTGCGAGAGCGCCGAGCTGAGGGAGGCAATCGGCGTTACTGTGTTCATGATTTCGTGCGTCAGAACCCTGATGAGCCGTGTCCATGACTCCGTTTCATTGTCCTCCATTTCCCGGGTTATGTCGTTGAAAGTCACGATTCTGACCTCCGCCGAATGGAGCCTTGCGGTGCATGCGCTGACCGAAAACTGAACCGTTCCCCGCTCCGACTGGAACGCGGCCTGAATCTCCGAGCCGTCCGCGCTTCTGAAAGCTTCGGCAAGTTCAGTTGATATGCGTTCGACTTGCCTCAGATTCGATATGTCCGCCATCCCGAGCAGCCCGCGGGCGACGGCGTTGCTGTAATCGACCTTGTCTCCGTCGAGGACGATGACCCCGCTCTGAACGTGGTCCAGCATCAGGGCGAAATAGCGGTCTCGCTCACGTATGTCATTCTTTTCCGCTTCGAAGATGGAGCGCAGCCGGTTCAGCGAGCGGTTGAGGCGTCGGTTTCCGTGCCCGTCCTCCGAGTAGCGGAACGCTGACTCCCCGCTGCCGAGCGCGTCGGACATGAAGTCTATCTTGTTGAT
>CAVBPI010000342.1:1413-2967 GCA_963596955.1 bacterium
TGTTTATAATGTGTCTCGTGGGGATGGCCGTCGTGATTATGACCGCGAGTGATACGACGGCGATGACAACCGCCGCAATGAGTATTACGAGCCGTTTGTCACCGGACAGGACAAGCAACTCTGCCTCCGCTGATGCCGGCGTGACTAACGTCGCCATATATCCCACAAGCAGCCACATCGTCATATCCCGTATTTCTTCAATTTCGCATAAAGCGTTGGACGGCTGATGTTCAGAGACTTGGCGACAAGGGATATGTTCCCGTCAAACCGGCTCATCGCGGCTCGGATGGTCTTTTCCTCGACGCTTTCCATCGTGTCGGCGGCGGATATTTCGGTGTCCGCCACGTTCCCTCCGGTGCTCTCAAGTCCGAGGCTTCCGATGGTCTCGCCGTCCGCGAGAATCACGGCCTTTTCGATGCAGTTGCGCAGTTCGCGTATGTTCCCCGGCCAGCCGTAGCTCTCCATCTCCGCGACTGCGCCCGGCGAGAATCCCGTCACCTGACGTCCGTATTTTCCCGCAAACTCCTCAAGGAACTGCCCGGCAAGCGGCAGAATCGCGTCCGGACGCCTTCTCAGCGGCGGCAGTTCGAGGCTTATTGTGTTGAGCCGGTAGTAGAGGTCCTCGCGGAACAGCCCGTCGCGCGCGAGGGCAGGCACGTCGGCGTTTGTCGCGCAGATGAGGCGGATGTCAATGGGGATGCTCCTGGTGTCGCCGACTCTGGTCACGCTGCGGCTCTGGAGCACGCGAAGCAGTTTTGCCTGCGACTGCTGCGGGATGTTGGCAATCTCGTCGAGAAAGAGCGTCCCTCCGTTCGCCTGCTCGAACTTTCCGGCATGGTCGGACTTCGCGTCCGTAAACGCGCCCTTGACGTGTCCGAACAGTTCGCTCTCGAAAAGCGTCTCGGTGATTGCCCCGGCATCCACGCAGACCATAGGCCCGGCGGAGCGTCCCGAAAGCGAGTGAATCTCATGGGCCAGCACGTCCTTTCCGGTTCCGTTCTCTCCGGTAATAAGCACGGTGGCGTCCGTCGCCGCGATTTTCTCCACATCGCTTCGGAGCCTCCGCATCGCCGCGCTCTCGCCCCAGAACATCCTCGGCCCCTCGTCAGCCGCCTTGGCCTTCGTCGCGCCCTTTTTCCTGTCCCGTATTCCCGTAAGCGTCTCAATCAGTTTCGCGTTGTCCCATGGCTTCACGACAAAATCCTCCGCCCCGCGCTTCATCCCTTCCACCGCGAGAGCGATGTCCGCGTATGCCGTGAACAGCACCACAGCATGCTCCGGCCACCGTGCCTTGAGCTCCGACAGCCAGAAAAGCCCCTCGTTTCCCGTGTTGATGTCCGTCTTGAAGTTCATGTCGAGAAGAATCACGTCCGGTCTCAGGCTCTCCACTGTCCTCATCAGCGACACCGGCGAAGGCAGAGTCTCCACCCGCTCGAAGCACCCTCCCAGCAGTATCTTCAGCGCCTCCCGAATCCCCTGATTGTCATCAACGACCAATATTTTTCCCTTTCTCACCATAATCGACCGCAATTTACTCTCATTGTGGCACAGATG
>CAVBPI010000343.1:0-2957 GCA_963596955.1 bacterium
CAAGAGCATATGCCAGATACCTATTCATTTGTTCAAGCCATTATCTGAGATTATTATCGTGTGATTCAATTGCCATATTTTTTGTTTCATGTATTTGGATAAGACCTATTCTGAATTCACGAATTTTTCTTGTCCGCAAACAGCATCTTCAGCTGGCGGTCGAAGTCTGACATTATTTCACGGTCTTGGATAATCCTGAACTTGTCGTATTCGGCAAGTGCCTTTTTGACTGCCTGTTCATGACTGACGCTCCCGCTGTCCGGAAGAATGAGACGTTTGTTCAAATCCATATATCGTTGCAAGAGGGACGACCAGTCTGCCATAGTCATCAGTATATGATCCTCCGCCCGTTGCTCCGCAATGTCGATGAAGGCGTTGCTCAACCTGTTGAGGGATTCGACTTCCTTTTCGCTCAGGTAGTTCTTGGCAACTGTCACATCGGATTTGATAACTCTGCCGTCGGGGGCATTCTTCCACGTCGTCAAGCCCATGTGCGGACGTTCGGAATCAACACGGTCATAGATGATTTCCGCCGCGGTCTGTTTCGTAACCGCATAATGCATCATGTTCTGCACCGTCTGGAAGAACAAGCGGGTCTCCTCGGAATCTTTGTCATAGTCGGAGCTGCATTCGCTGTATATGTCGGTTATTTTCTGATAGTAACGGCGTTCGCTGATTCGAATCTCCCGTATTCGGTCAAGCAGGTCGTCGAAGTAGTCCGCGCCAAAGACATTCTTTCCTTTCAGGCGCTCGTCGTCAAGCACAAAACCCTTTGTCAGATATTCCTTGAGCACACCTGTTGCCCAGATGCGGAATTGCGTAGCCTCATAGCTGTTCACACGATAGCCGACGGCAATGACCACGTCAAGGTTGTACATCATAACATCGCCGGACCATTTGTCCGAAGGCAACAAAATTTTTTTGTATGCTCCGGACAAATGGAGTTCACCGCTTTCCTCTATCTGAGCAAGGTGATAACTGATGTTCTGCTGTGTCACCCCGAACAACTCCGCCATCCTCTGCTGCGACAGCCAAAAAGTGTTGGTGTCGAATACGACCTGAACCTGCACTTTCCCGTGTCCGCCCCTGTACATGAGCACCGACGATTCCAGACTTCGGACAGCCACGTCTGCAGTGAGCGTCGAGCCGAAATACTGCCGGGCCACTTTCACCATATCCTTCTTCTGGTCGGCGTTCATTGCAACTGCCATACAGGCCGCCCTTGAGAGGTGAATGCTCGTCACCTCCCTCACAGCTCCGCTGCCAAGCTCCGCCATCTCGCTGAACTCGACAAAATGTTCTCCAAGATGATAGCCTTTCTGTGATGCCCATGCCTGTGCCTTGGCTATGACACGTTCAAAATTCCAGTATTTGCCATACCCCATCACACGTGCCAACTTTCTGGAATTCCACCATTCCTTTCCGTCCGAATCCACCTCCCGCAACTGAGTGAAAGGAGACTGCATCTCCGGTATATCGTTTATATTCTGCATCTTACTATATTTTGAACCTCATTATATTTATTCATATGCTGATACTCAATGTTCTCTATTTCGCAAAATCAATAAATTTTCAATTTCGCGAAATAGAATATGTTAGATTATTGTATAACAATAACATAACAGCAAGTGCGTTTTCTATAGAATAAAGGTAGTATAAAATCGGCAATAATCAACACATTATGCCGATTTTATAATGACTATTATAAAAAACCTTGGGGTAATCTGATTTTGCGTACACAATATAATTGGTAATATATTTCGTTTTCACGAATGAAAAAACGCAAAACAAACAAGATAACACCACATATATGGAAAGACGAGACTTTTTGAAGATTTCGGCGGTCACGACAGGTGCCGCGCTTCTCACCAACCCGTTTTCGGCACTTGCCGACACCATTTCGTCCGAAGAGACGGCACTTGCGGAGACCACTCCCGAGGGAGGATATGTCCCGAACCCGAAGATTGCTAGAAAGATTGAAGGCTGTGGGCCGATGGACATAAGGAAGCTGAAAATCAAGGTCGGGGCAAGGCGGCCGTTCTCCGTGCTGCACATTTCCGACAGCCATCTTGTGCTGACCGACAGCCGCAATGACGAAAAGAAGGCGCAGCTCGCCAAGTTCAGGAACAGGGATTTCCCGTGGGCGGCGCTCTATCACGAACGGCTGATTGCCTACGCCCGCGAGAACCGTCTTCCGATTATTCACACCGGGGACATGATTGACTTCCTGAGCGAAATGGGGCTCGACTATGCAGTGGAGGCATTCTCGCGCGGGGAATGGATTACGACCTGCGGCAACCACGAGTTCGCCAATTACATGGGATGGTTCGGTCCGGAGAAGGAGGACGCCGAGTTTCAGGCGAGGTACTTCGCGAAGGTTCAGGAAGCGTTCCCGGACAACCTCACGTTCACGGCAAGGGTCATCAACGGAGTGAATTTCATCACGCTCGACGACAGTTTCTATTTCATAACGCAGGAGCAGTGGGACAAGGTGGCGGCGGAGCTCGCGAAGGGCCTTCCGACAGTCATCATGATGCACATTCCGTTCTACACCCCTAAGCTCTACGACCACACATCGCACGGCGGCACGAAGTTCTCCTACCTCTGCGGTGCTCCGTCGGACACCGAGCGGGAGGACAATCTCACCCAGAAGTTCGTCAAATGGCTCAGGGAGCAGCCGCAGCTCAAGGCCATACTCACCGGCCACCTCCACGAGTTCTGGCAGGAGCAGTTCTCCCCTACCGCCGTGCAGTACGTCGTCGGCGGCGCCTTCAAGGGCGATGCCTATCACATCCGGTTTGTGTAGAAACATTCAAAAAATAACCCGCGTCATCTTTTTCATTCTTTTCGGTCTATATTTCTTTTCTCATCGGTCATGTACCTCCAGTACACTCCCTCTTCTAAAAGAAATCTATCCTCGAAAATAATTGAAAAATCTGAAGCAGTTTATTCTTTTC
>CAVBPI010000344.1:0-2949 GCA_963596955.1 bacterium
CCTCATAAAGCGTCCCGTTGGCTGATAGCACATTCATCCACATTGCGTTCTCAAAAGAGCCCGAATTTTCACGAAGCTCCCAGTAGCGAGGGACACCACCCCACACAGAATACTCCTCAACCGCCTGTTCAGGAGTCAAGCCCAAGGCTTCCTGAATGTACGGCAGGCGTATTGGAGAGAGTTTCATCATCACGTCCGCACGTCCATACAGAGGAGATGCCGAATCCAAGAACAAGCCATACATCATGTTCAGTGAAGAACCGCACACCACAAGGTTATACTTCAATTGTTTCTCATCCAGAAGTTTCTGAATAACTGACGGGAAATCCGGTGACTGCTCGACAAGATACGGGATTTCATCAAGACAAAGCGTGAAACGGGTGTCAGCCCTGTAATTCAAAGAGCGGAACAACGACTCCCAATCAGGATATTCAACCCTGTCAAAACCATGGAGCGTCTGTGCTATGACTTTTGCCATAAGCGAACGCTGGTGCTGCGACTCAGACCTGTCGGCCAAATAATATATGTCCGCGTCCCTGAGAACCCTTTTTATCAGAGTCGATTTTCCGAGGCGACGTCGCCCATAAACGACGACAAACATTGATTTGTCGCCATTCAAAGCAATTTTTAACCTTTCGGTCTCTTCTTTTCTATCAACAAATTCCATACTCAGAATAATTATGCTCTGCAAACATAATGTTTCTCAAGCATAATTCCAAATTTAAAAGAAAAGTCTTACTGCATTTTTCAATCCACTTCCGATACTGAAAATATGGCGTAGTAAGAATTTCATTACAGAGACAATGAATCTTTGTTGAGCATTTCCCTATACGCGGAAGGTGACTCGCCACGGATGGAGCGGAACGTGCGTGAGAAATGAGGCAGGGAGTCAAAGCCGGTGGAAGACGCGATTTCGCTTATCGTCATATTGCCGGAGGAAAGCAGGGCACAGGCCTTCATGATGCGGAACTCATTGAGCCACGCAATGAAAGTCTTGCCTGTCTGCCTGCGAAAGAAGGTGCAGAAAGAGGTACGGTTCATTCCGACATGACGAGCGATGTCGTCAAGGCGTATTTTCCTCATGTAATTGCATCTGACATAGACGCGGATTTTCTCCATTTTCCTTTCCGGGCCGCCAAGCGGACTGCCCGAACCCACGGGCGAGATACTGTCCTGCAATGAAATGACTTCCAGCAACTTCATTATGTTCCCGACCCTCTCCGCGCCTGTCTCATTCCCAAGATTCAATAGAAGTCTTACTATCCTGTCCCGTTGCTCCCCTGTGTAAAGCAGCGCGTCAGTAACGCCCACCAGTCTTGACAGGCTCCCATTTATTTCAGGAAACAGCTCACCTAATTTCTCCAACAGAGACGGATGAAAATGAAAACTGATGTTCTCTATGCAGCCTCCGGCATCTACATCGTCCGGGGAGAAACGCCAGCAATGCATTAACTTCGGTGGGACAAGCGCGACCTCCCCTTTGAAAAAGGGCTCACACACAGTGCCGAGTGTCCGTTCACCACTGCCGGAAATGATGTAGGACAATTCATACTCCGACTGACGATGAGCACCAATCTGTTCAGTCGGGGCAAGCCGCACATGATCATAAGAACAAAACATGATGCAAATATACGATAAATAAAATTTACAATACATCAAATGCATCACACGAGAATGCACTAAATTTGCACCCATTATGGAAAAAGGCAATGTTTATCTGGCATCGAAGCCGCGCTATGAGATTCTTGACGGGCTTCGCGGGGTGGCCGCGCTCATGGTGGTGATGTTCCACCTGCTTGAGACCTATTCTAAAGGTCCGGCGACACAAATCATCAACCACGGCTATCTGGCGGTGGATTTCTTCTTTGTCCTGAGCGGATTCGTGATAGGGTATGCCTACGACGACCGCTGGGACAGGATGACGGTCGGGGGATTCTTCAAGAGGAGGCTCACGAGGCTGCATCCCATGGTCATAGTGGGAACGCTCATCGGGGCGGCGCTGTTCTTCTTCACGGGGACGGCCTTTCCGAGGACAATGGAAATCAGCGGGTGGAAATTCGCGCTCTGCCTCGTTATGGGGCTGCTCATGATTCCGTGCGGGACGGGACTTGACATCCGCGGCTGGGGCGAGACAAACTCGTTCAACGGGCCGAACTGGTCGCTGACCTACGAATATGTCGCAAACATCCTCTACGCCCTCGTATTCCGGCATCTTCCGAAGGCGGCGCTGGCAGTCCTCTGTGCTGTCTGCGCCGTGTTCACCCTCGACCTCACGCTCGGGTGGGACATCTTCGGGTTGTTCCCTAACGGGCCTCAGTACAATGTCATCGGCGGCTGGAGCCTCACGGCACAGCAGATTTACATCGGCTTCGCAAGGCTCCTCTACCCGTTCCTCTGCGGTCTGCTCATTTCAAGGATTCTTCCCTCGCACAGGAGCGGGAGCAACCCGAGCGGTTCGCCCATTCATCTCAAGGGCGGCTTCTGGTGGTGCTCTCTGGCCATCGCGGCTATTTTCGCCATACCCTGCATCGGAGGACACCAGTGCATCTGGGACGGCCTCTATCAGGCTGTCTGCATTCTCCTGCTGTTTCCGCTGATTGTACTCGCCGGAGCCGGCTCCAAGACCACCGACGCGAAGAGCACTGCCGTATGCAAGTGGCTGGGCGAAATCTCCTATCCGCTGTACATTACACATTTCCCGCTGATTTACATGCAGATAAACTGGGCCGCGGAACACGCCGGCGCGCCGCTGTGGCAACATATCGCGGTGGCTGCAGGAGTGTTCTTCCTGTCAATTGTTCTCGCATGGGGGCTGCTGAAGGTCTATGACGAGCCTGTGCGCGAATGGCTGAAATGCCATTGGCTGAAGAAATGACAGATGAAATAAACCGGCAATTCGCGGCAATGGATTATCTTTGCATCAAATTGCTTCAATTGGGATATGGAAAA
>CAVBPI010000345.1:0-1691 GCA_963596955.1 bacterium
GTATATATGCGACACAGGCTTATTCGTCACGCTTGCATTTTGGGATAAGAAATTCACGGAGAATATCATCTATCAGAAACTGCTTAACGACAAACTTGATGCTAACCTTGGTTATGTCTATGAAAATGCGGTGGCGCAGGCATTGGCATCTTCCGGCAACAAGTTGTTTTACTACACTTGGCTGTCCGAAAATAAGCACGCTTATGAAATCGACTTCCTTCTGTCACGAGGATTCAAGATTTGGCCCATTGAAGTGAAGTCATCCGGATACAAGACTCACAAGTCGCTTGATGAATTTTGCAGGAAATTCTCCAAGCGCATCAGCAACAGGTATCTTATCTACACGAAGGATCTGAACAAGGATGGAGAGACAGTAATGATTCCTGTCTATATGGCTGGACTGCTATAAATCGAGTACACTCAAGTATTTCCAGCGTTCAAATGTGAGAAAAATTTCTTAAAAAATATCTCCTCGTCATAGGGGAACCGGGTTTTGCGTACACTATTATGTTGAATGCGCAGAACTATGAATAAAGAATTACTCGAAAAATACCTTAACGGGGACGCTTCGGACGAGGAGCGTCTCGAAGTCCTGCATTGGGCGGAGGAGAACGAAGGGAACAGAAAGGAGCTGATGGCATACCGAAGCCTCTGCAACGCCCTGATTTTCAACGGGGACGCCGATGGTGGAAAGATTTCTCAAAACGAACGGGATAGCAGGAAGAGGCGCGGCGTCATCTTCAGGCGTGTCGCCGGAGCCGTGGCCGTGGCCGCAGCAGTTGCAGCCGGAGTATTCTTCGGGTTCAAGCAGCATGAAGCGGACGCTCCCCTCGCGGTTGAAACCCTCAGCGCACCGGCTGGTCTCATCACCGAGTCCATACTCTCCGACGGCACGAGGGTCTGCCTCAATGCCGGTTCAAAACTGGAGATAATCAATTACAAGAAAAACGAAAGGCGCGTCCGGCTTGACGGAGAGGCATATTTCGATGTCACCAGAGACGAAAGGCGCCCGTTCATAGTCGAGACCGGGAAAATCGCCGTGCGTGTCCTCGGAACCGAGTTCGACGTCAACAGCAAGGGAGACGAACACTCGGTCGTGCTCGTGCGCGGTTCGGTGCAGGTCGATTCGCAGACCGGCGAGGAACCCCTGAGCTACAGGCTCGTGCCGGGACAGCGGTTCTCACGAAACCCGTCAGACGGCTCGGGAAACATCGCGCAGGTCGCCACCGAGGACTACACCTCGTGGATGAACGGCTACCTCAAATTCGAGAAACTTCCTGTGGAACAGGTCATTCTGAAGATTCAGGACTACTACGGCATCAGCATCCGCCACGACGGGCTGCCGGAGGACGCCTACCCGATTACCGGCAAGCTTGACCTGCGGACGAGGGTCGATACGGCTCTCGTGAACCTCGAATTCCTCGCGCCGGTGAACTTCGAGAAAATATCCGACAATGAATATCGTGTCACGATGAAATGAAAGAATCGCGGACAGGGTTCAAACTTCTGAAACAAAAAATCACAGACAAATTATACTAATGACTAAAATCTCACTGATGAAAATTCCGCTCGTCGCGGCTGCGCTGACGGCGGTTCTGCTCCTGGGCGAGACAAGGGCGGCGGCAGAGGTCGTGCCCGAAACGCAGCTGCCCCAGCGCATCACTCTGACCGCGGCGGACATCCCGCTCGTG
>CAVBPI010000345.1:1701-2948 GCA_963596955.1 bacterium
ATGCTTGGAAAGATTGAGGCAGTCTCCGACTACATCTTTGTCTATCAGGAAGATGTCGCATCCGACAGGACAAGGGTCAGCATCGACGTTAAGGACGCTGACATAAGGGAGGTGCTCGGAAAGATTCTTCCGGAAAGCATCAATTACAGACTGTCCGGAAGGCAGATTCTGCTTCACAGGGACGATACTTCTGCCCCCCCCCAACAGGCCGGAAACGGCCTCACAGAAGCCTCAGAAGCCACTTACAGTAAAGGGCACGGTCACTGACAGCGCCGGAGAGCCGGTTGTCGGGGCATACGTGATGCTCAAGGGAACGCAGGAGGGGGTCATCGCCGACATTGACGGAAACTGGAGCATGGACATCAAGGTTCCGGACGCGGTACTCGTGTTCTCGGCGCTGAGCTATGCCACTCAGGAAGTCGCTGTAAACGGACGTGCAGTGCTCAACATCACCATGCAGAACGAGACAAGCAGGCTCGACGAGGTCGTTGTCATCGGCTACGGCACGCAGACCAAGGCGACCATCACCGGAGCGCTTTCGGTGGTCGATACCAAGAAGCTCGTGGAAGCGCCGGTTTCAAGCATCACGAACGTGCTCGCCGGTGCGGTGCCGGGAGTCTCTACCGTCCAGACCTCGGGGCAGCCGGGAAAGGACGCCGCCTCAATCTACATCCGTGGAACAGGCTCGCTTTCAACCGAACTTTCAAAGCCTCTCGTGCTGGTGGATGGCGTGGAGAGGGAGTTCTCGCAGATAGACCCGAATGAAATCGAGAACATGTCCGTCCTCAAGGATGCGGCATCGACGGCGGTCTTCGGAGTGAGGGGCGCGAACGGTGTGATTCTCATCACCACAAGGCGCGGAAAGGAAGGCCGGATGAGCATCAGCGTCAGCTCCAACACCGGAGTACAGCAGCCTATCAGCCTCGTCGAGCAGGTGGGCAGCTACGAATATGCCAACTTCTGGAATCAGAAGATGCACAACGACGGAGTCACCGACCCGTCGAGACTCTTCTCCCGCGAGGCAATCGAGGCCTACAGGACAGGCTCCGACCCGATAATGTACCCGAACATGAACTGGACGAAGATGATGTGCAACGACGTATTCCTCCAGTCCAAGAACAACGTGAACATATCCGGCGGCAACAAGGACGTGAACTATTTCGTGTCTATGGGCTATCTCTACCAGAACGGTATCCTCAAGCAGCTGGACGAGCTTCCGTATAACAACAACTACTCCTACAACCGCT
>CAVBPI010000346.1:0-2929 GCA_963596955.1 bacterium
CTTCAGCGGAACCTTTCGCCCCGCCGACGAGGAACAGCCTGTTTCCGGAAATACCCGGAGTTTCCTGAGTCTGAGCGCTCGGAACGGTGAATGTCACGCCATCCGCCGAGACCTCTGCCTTAGGCGACACGAGTCTGTAGCTGCCGTCAGCGATGCCGCTGAATGAGAACGATGCCTGCGTTCCGTCCTCAGTGATGTCGCCTGATGTGAGAGCCGCCGACTCGTGGATGGACAGGTCTGACAGGGACACCATCGCGGCCGTCTCGCCGACGCTCCACTGCGCCCGGGAATCATCCCCTAAGCCCGCTTTGGTCGGAACCGTAAGAGCCTGAGCCTGAATCCTGATGTTCCGTGTCCCCGTTTCCGGAGTTTTCTCTTTCTGGCAGGCAGCAAGAGCGAAGGCCGCCATGGCCATAAGTATAAATGTCCTTTTCATGTTGATGGTTATTTGTTTTTCAATTGTTTGCAGTGTTAAATTCATTGTCCGTGGTTCCGTCTTCAAAGTAAATCTGACCGGTACTGATTGATGCGGCAAATCTTTCGTCGCACCCGAGGACGAGCTCGTCCATCTGTGGTTCCTGATAATTCATTGATTCAGTTTTAATTGATTGTTAATAAACCTTCAAAAAATAGCAATTTATTCTTTTCATGTTTCTAAAATATGTGGCAATATGTTTTATCTGTGACAATATTTTTATTTCTCATGTTTCTGATTATGAGCACTGTCCGTCCGGCGTATCTCGACTTTATCGCCGTCCCTCTCGAAGCTGACGGGCGCGGTGAACTCAATCGTGTTGAGCACGCTCTCAAGCTCCTCCCGCAGGTCAATCTTTCCGTTGATGACGATGTCCTTCAGCGATTCCGTGTAATGGAACTGCACCCCGTAGTATGAGGCCAGCTTCCCGACCACCTGCTCTATGTTCTGATTCCGGCAGACCATTCGCGGCTTTGTCCAGCCGGTCACCGCTTCCGTATCGACTGTCTGGACCTCAGAAAGCGCCCCGTTTTCAAGACGAACCTGCTCCGACGGCGACAGAATGCAGGAGCCTCCGTCCCCGCTCGTGACATTGACCTTTCCCTGCACGAGCGTGACCTCCGCCAGATTGTCGCGCGACTTCATGTTGAACTCGGTTCCGAGCACGCGGACTTTCATCCCGTCGGCGCTCACGGTGAACGGTCTGGAGGCATCCTTCGTGACGGAGAAATATCCCTCACCGCAGACATGAACCTGCCTATCCTTTTCGGAGAACGCCGACGGGAACACGAAATCGGACCCGGAGTTCAGCTCCACGCGACTTCCGTCGGGCAGGACGAGGTGAACCCAATGCCTCTCGGGGACAATCACCCTGTTGTAGCCTTCCTGTGCCGAAGGTTCTATGATGACGGAATTTATTGAGTATGAACCGTTTTCGGAAACTGTGATTTCGGCATATCGCGAATCGATGTCTATCGACTTCCCGTCCGGGCATACGAGCCTCGTGTCCTTGAGGTCCGAGATTGCACCTGCCGACGCCATGTACTCTTCCATTGACGGCATCGCCGTGCCTTCGGCCTTCAACCTGTTGAACAGCAGGACTGAAACTCCGACGACAGCCGCCGCGCAGGCCGCCGCTGCCACCGCTTTCCGGAATACCACGCGCCTGTGCCCGCCTGCCTTGAGAGCGTTCAGGAATGCCTTCCATGCCGATGCTGAGTCAGGGGTAATCTGCCCTCCGACTTCCAGCGCGTTGGAATGCATCTCCTTCAGGCGCTCGTATTTCTTTCTGTTGGCCTCGACTGCAAGGCAGTCTTCGAGTTCGCGCCTTTCACTGTCCGACAATTCCGCATCGAAGGATTTTATGATAAGGTCAATATTTCTGTCCATATATTTTGTTTTTCACATTCATAGACACGAAAAAATCGGGATACCCTAATAAAAATTGAAGTATCCCGTCGATTTTTTTGTATTCTCGTCATTTCTTTGACGATGGGGTGGTGGATGATATGGCCGGCCGCCCTGTCATATTCCTAAAAACAGCAGCAGAATCATGTGTTTTTTCAGGTTCAGGCGTATGATTTTCAGACTCTTGGTGATGTATGCCTCCACCGATTTTTCGGACAGCCCCATTCTTTCGGCAATCTCCGAATTTTTCATCCCCTCTTTTCTCGACAGGCTGAACACCTCCTGGCATTTCTCTGACAATGAGGACATTGCGGCCCACACGACTGCGCTGATGTCTTCCATGTTGAGCCCGGCATCGACATTCTCGGCCGACTCCACATCCTGCATGAGGTCAAGATAGGCATACAGATCAGTCTTCCGGAGCCTGTTGAGGCAGCGGTTGCGCACGGAGGTCATTATGTAGGAATGGAATGATTCCGAAATTTCAATGGACTCGCGGCTTTTCCACAGATGGAGCATGAGATCGAGAATCACCTCCTCCGCGTCTTCCCGTGACTTGAGAAACCAATACGCATAGCGGACAAGCGTGTCATAGTATGCGTCAAACAACCGCTTGAACGCCGCCCTGCTCCCCGTCTGCCTGAATTCGTCCCAAAGAATATTTCCGTCCGAAGCCATTGGTTTTCAAATATTTCTTAAAAGTAGCCATTGCCCGTTCTTATTGCTGCCGTCACGGCCAATATAACCATTTCTACGCAAAATGGATATTTCTCTTTTTAAAGTGGCAAGCGACACTCTAATTTCTTTGGCCAGCTCATCTCTTGTAATGAATGGCTGCTCTTTAATTGTCGTGATTATCGCAACCTGCCGATTAGTGAGGGACGCATTTATCGGCTCATTTATCGGCTCATTTATCGGCTCATTTATCGGCTCATTCTGGATATGTAAAGTCAACTTTACCTGCAATAATTCAGGCTGTTCCTGTAATTCCGGTTTGAGCCAATGCTTGTCGTTCCATGCATTAAGGATGAGAGGAAAGCCTGAACC
>CAVBPI010000347.1:0-907 GCA_963596955.1 bacterium
CCGGGCCGGTCTGGATTTGTACTGATTGTACTTAGTTTATGCGAGAGAAACAGCGAAAATCTTACTGTTTCGCTACACCACCATTTATTGTTGCCTCTTCAGCGTTTGCAATCTTGTAGTCAAAGATGCCGGAAGCAAGAGTATTGTTCTCGAAATTAACAATGTACTTGCTGCCAGGGTACTCTGAGGAACCGAGTTCAACGGTGTATTCGCAGTTGGAAACCTTGCAGTTCTTGATTGTGCAAGTGAATCCCTCGTTTCCGGCATACTTCAGTGCATAACGCTTTGCTGTCGTAAATTGGCATCCATCTGCGGTCAAGTTTACATGGCCGTAAATCTGCATTGCACGAGCCTCATTGTTCTTGCCCTCGAATGTGCAGTTCTCAAAAGAGAGAGAGACCGGCTTGTCGACAACAGTCCACCATGTCATAACACCTGTTTCCCTACCTGAAGTACCAGCTACGATGAATTTGCAGTCTTTGAATGTGAATGCTCCGCCCCAAACACCAATGCATGGGTATATATTCTGCGCAGTACCAACAAACCAACCTGCCGTCTGAATGGAGTTATCGAATGTAATACCTTCAAATATACAGTTTGTAGCAGAATTATTACTCTGCCCATTTACACCGCCAAGAATTACGGTTTCACCATCAACAGCAGGCTTGAAAGTGATGACCTTGATGTCAGTGACTTTGATGACATTCGCGTAAGTGCCGGCCTCAAGACGAATTACTGCATTCGGAGCGGCATTGGCGATGGCCTCGTCAAGTTCGGCCGCTGTGCTTACAAGATTGGCATCGATGACAGTCCAGACATCCGGATTGTCGCTTATCTTCTTGGATCTGTATCCCGAAGCGATGAAGCTGCCGCCAAGAACATCGTCACCTGTTTTAGGGTCGTAGTT
>CAVBPI010000347.1:917-2920 GCA_963596955.1 bacterium
TCGTAGTTCTCAAACTGACCTCCATAAACCTTGATTGAACCCGGATGACCATTCTGCAAATTGAGGACATAATATCTGCCGTTCCAAGCAAGATCCGTACGATAATAACCACCATTGATTACGATGTCGCCACCTGTACTGTAGATACAAGTATTTGCATTACCATTCGCATCGGCACCCACGGTATAATGCCCGCCGTTAAGCTTCACCTTGCCACCGGCAAGTGCCCACACAGCGACGTTGTCGCCGCCTTTACCGCCGTCAACATTTCCGTCTCCGTTGATTTCAAGGCTACCGGCAACCTGAATGGCTGCATCCGTCGATTTATTGATGATGTCAAATCCGTTAAGGTCGAGCACAACATCTTTCCCGGCAGCGAGAACAAGTCCGCTTTCGAGTTCAATGCTAGCGGTAAGTTTTGCTGAACCGCCGTTTTTGAAGAGAGCCTTGAGGGCTGCGAGGGTGCTGATGTTCTGGAGGTCGATGTTGTTGTCTGGGTCCTCGAAGGCCGGCTTGATTTCGACGTTGAAGATTACCTGGTCGGTGAAGAGGTTGCCGACGATGTTCGTGCGGTAGTTGGCCTGAACAGGGGCGCTCGGAACCACGATGTCCTCGCCTACCTGAGTAGTGCCGTCAGCAGCGTAGAACTTCGCTGTGATTTCGCTGACGTGCTTCTCGCCTACCTTACCCGTCGGGATGATGTAGTTCATCGCGAGGTACTTGTACTCGTTGCCCTCTACAGTGATTGTCGCAGGGTCGGCCGGGAAGGCTGTCGCGGTTGTGAACGTCGCGGTTGCAGAGCCTGTGCCCTCTCCGGTGAACGGATTGAAGACCGTCGCGATGTCCTTGGCTGAAATGGTGCTCGTCGCAGGAGCCACGCCGGCTGCAACTGCTGCGGCATAGTCTGCCGTTCCGAAGTTCACCTGTGCTAACGGACGCTTGAGTTCAATGGTCTCGGTGAGTGCGCCGGTAATCTTCACATCTTTCCTGACTGCGAAGAATGCGTCACGAGCCTCGTCGTTGGCGTCGCCCGTGTAGTCAATCTTGATATTCTTCAGGTCGGTGATGTCGTAAGGCTTGGTCACTGCAGGGTCACTGTCAGTAGCATAGGACTGCGCCCAGAAGATGAAGTGGTAGGTCTTGCCCTTCACGAGGCTGAAGTTCACTGTTGTCTTGAGGTCGGTGAATGTCGCCGTCTTGCGCAGAGTGGCAAGTTCGGTCTTGTCCGCATCATTCTCATAAACGGCAACGACAAGGTTTTTCGCCGTCGTACCGTCACCGATGGCCCTGGTGGCCGGTGTGCCCGGAAGCTCTGTCGTGAATGTCACGTTCACTTCCTGTCCGTCAGGCGTGCCGTCAACGGCCACCTGCTCCTTGTTGCAGCCCATCGCCAGAACTGCCAGCGCCGCTGCCATAAAATACTTTACTGCTTTCATATTGCTTTATGATTAGTTGTTTGTTTCCGCTGTCGTTCAGCTGTTGTTCAGTTACCTTTTCTGATGTTATACAGCTGTCGTTCAATTGCTATCCAGCTGTCCGCGTCGGACGACGGGACCCTCAGCTCATGAAAAAATCGCTTCGGGTTCCCGCCGTCCGACGCTGCTGATTACTCAGCAGCAGCCGTCTGAGCTGTTGTATCATCAACTATGACAGTAAACTTCTTTGTAAAATCTTTTGTTTTGTTGTTGAAGTCATTCCACAAGCCACCATTGATTGAAGAATCAAATCCCGTGGCTGTCGTCTTGTTAATTGTAAGTACACCTGAAATACCTCCTTCCGTATGCATCTGAATTGCGGTCTTTCCAGTAACAGTCTCACTTGCCTCAAACTTGCAGTTATCAACATTGACATTAAAGACATTTGCCGCATCATTATAAACAAGGATGCATTTGCCGTGAGTATTAAACGTGCAGTTTTCAAATGCCGCTTTTGAGTTCGTGACCCCATAATACTCAACGCAATATTTGTCTTTTGAGTCCACATTGAATGTACAGTCATAAAAC
>CAVBPI010000348.1:0-2901 GCA_963596955.1 bacterium
GATTTTGTGTGAGCTGCGGTCGTTTGCCTGCCCGGTCAAACTGGGCTGGCAGGCTGTGTGAAAGATAGTTTGTGAATAAAATGATTTTGATATGATGGAACCGAGACACTATAAATATACGGTCATTCCGCAGGAGATTGACTTTACGGGGAAGGCGCGGTTTTCGACGATTGTCAGCGCCATACTGAACACTGCTGGGGAGGACGCCCGGGTGAACGGGTTCGGGATTGACGTGCTGTCGGGGATGAACCTCGGGTGGGTGCTGTCGCGGTTAGCTGTGGAACTTGACCGCAGGCCGCTGGAGCAGGAGGAATATGTCGTGGAGACATGGGTCACGGAATATGCGTCGCTGACGACCACCCGATGCTTCCGCTTTCTGGACTCCGAGGGGAAATGCTTCGGACGCGCCGTGTCGAGCTGGTGCCTCATCGACTTTGCGCAGAGAAGGCTTGCTCCGATGGCGAAGATTGCTGACATCGCCGGACACACCGTCACAGACAAGCCGCTTCCGTGTGCTGTGCCTGTGAAACTGAAACCGTTTGAAGCGGAGCCGTGCTCGTCCCATAGGGTCAAATATATGGACATCGACTTCAACCGTCACATGAACACCCTCCGCTACATCGACCTTCTCGCCGACGAACTTCCGATAGAACTCGTCGCCGCCGACCGTCACATCCGCGTCGATATCCATTTCGTCAAGGAATCCGTCTATGGCGATGTTCTCAACATATTCAGCCTTCAGGAACCTGACAGCTCCGACGATGTCGCCAAATACCGCATGGCAATCAAAAAGGAGGATGGTACACTCAGTATTTTGGCGCATATCGAATCGAAATAGAAAATTTTTTCGTTTTTTGATGCAAGGATATAGGACAGCTTGGATTATATATTCGGAAACAAAGAAAAACGAATATTATGAAAGCAAGAAACATCATCCTTATGGCGGCGATTGCGGTGCTTTCGCTGTCATGCTCAAAGAACACGACGGATTACTCCAAGTACTATCCGAATTATCTCCTGACCTGCAAGACCGACGACGCGGGGACATTCTATCTCCAGCTCGACGACAAGACTACAGCCCTTCCGCTTAACGTCAAGAAGCCTCTTTTCGGAGGCAAGGAAGTGCGTGCGCTTGCGAACATCACCGACAAGGGCGAAGGCACTAAAGAAAACGGCGGCGAAGGCTTCGACAGGGTCGTTGAAATCAACACCATCGACAGCATACTCACCAAGAAGCCGGTTCCGACGCTCGGAAGCGTGGCCGAAGACGAGAAGAAATATGGCAAGGACCATGTCGCGATCATAGACCTCTGGGCTACCGGAATTGAGGACGGCTACCTCAACCTCTGCTTCGACGCGGCGTGGGGACGCTACGGAAGGGTTCACTACATCAACCTCGTCACCGGCACCGACCCTGCCGACCCTTACACTCTGGTGCTCAGACACGACGCCAATGGTGACGACTACATGAACGGCTCTTATGTCGCGCGTTCTTTAGTGGCGTTCAGCCTGCGCGAACTTCCTGACACACAGGGTAAGACGGTTGATCTTACGTTGAAATATGACACCCGCGACGGGCAGAAATCCGTTAAGTACAAGTACTGCAGCGGCAAGTCAGAGGACGAAACTCAGAAGCAGTCCGTGCTCAAGGGTGTTGATTTGAACCTCAAGATTGAGTAAATGTGAAAAGTTGTCTCAGATTGAGTATGAAGATGAGGCAATTTGAACAAAATTTGCATTTGCAGTCTTGATGGCAGATTTTCGGGCGTGTACCTGAAGTATGCGGCTGACAAGTAAATAAGCCTTCCGGAGGATATGCAAATACGGGAACAGGAACTCATAAAATCTTCGATACGGGGAGACGCTGACGCACGCAGGGCATTGTATTGCCGCTATGTTCAGTATCTCTCCGCCGTCTGTTCCCGCTACATCACCGGCCGCGATGATGTGAAGGACATCCTTCAGGAGTCTTTCATAAAGATTTTCCGTTCGCTTGACGGCTTCGAATGGCGCGGCGAGGGTTCGCTGAAGTCGTGGATGACGCGCGTCGTCGTCAATGAATGCCTCAAATTCCTGCGGGACAGTCGAAAGCAGGATATGTTCGTGGCGACGGCTGAACTGCCGGATGTGCCCGACGAAGAGGGAGATGACGAGGATGTGTCCGTCGAAGATGTGCCTCCTGAGATAGTGCATTCGATGATACGCGAACTTCCGGACGGCTACAGGACGGTATTCAATCTCTTCGTCATCGAGGGACGAAGTCATCGGGAAATCGCGAAAATGCTGGGAATCAGCGAGGCGACGTCGGCCTCCCAGTTCCACAGGGCGAAGAAGATTCTGGCGAAGAGGATTCGGGAATATGTTTCCGGGCTGGAGCGTCAGGCAAATGAAAAATAGACTTTGGGATATTGGTTCATGAATATGAAAGAGGATTGGTTGAACAGAATACGTGAGAGTCAGGCAGATTTCTCCGAACCGGAACCGGACGGGCTCTGGGAGGGGATTGAGGCGGGACTTGAGGCTGCCGAGGGGAAGCCGGCCGGTATTGGGCAGGCTGAGGCGACTGTGGGGACTTCTTCTGACGGAATCTCGCGGGAGGAGACTGCGGTTTCAGGCCGGAGGTCTGCTCGCTGGTGGTGGGTCGCGCTGCCTGCCGCCGCGGTGGCTGCGCTGGTGCTGTTCCTCTCCGTACCCGGACATCGAGACGCTTCGGACGACCCGTTGAGGACTCCTGCTGTTGCTGTCGCCGAGCCGGGTGCACCCGTCGATTCTTCTGATTTCAAAGCCACGGCTGAACCGGAGCCTTTTGATGTTGTCCCTCGTGAGGTTGAATCCTCCGTTCCTGCCAATCTTCTGGCACATTCGGACACACCTCAGGTCTCAGGGGCGGGTGTGACTGGG
>CAVBPI010000349.1:0-2881 GCA_963596955.1 bacterium
CCCGGATGGAGAAGTTGTGGTTCATCACGAAGGCGTTGCGGTAAGCATGGTCCTGCCAGTTGATTGCCTGCGCGTCCTTGTAGGAATCGAGTGTCTTTTCCTCTGATATGTAATAGCTTGAGAGCGACGGGTCGAGTTCGAGCTGGTAGCGGACGAACTCATACGGGGTCAGCAGGTCCATCTTCTTCGCCACCTGATTTATCCCGTACCACGACTTGTAGGAGAACGTGGGCTTCGATGTCTTACCCTGTTTCGTGGTTATGAGGACGACGCCATTCGCTCCCCTCGCCCCGTAAATCGCCGTCGCGGAGGCGTCCTTGAGTATGTCGATGGATTCGATGTCGTCCGAATTTATGACATTGCCCATTGATTCCTCGGTCGGAAAGCCGTCTATGACATAGAGAGGGGCGTTGGACTGGGTCACGGAGTTGTTGCCGCGGATGACGATGTTAAGGTCGCTGCCCGGCTGGCCGTCGTTGGAGGTGATTGAGACTCCGGCAACCTTTCCGGCGATGGACTCCTCGAAGTTGGTGTCGGCCGTCCTGGCTATGTCGGCGATGTTCACCGACGCCACGGAACCGGTGAGGTCCTTGCGGGCCGTGGTGCCGTAGCCCACGACGACGGCGTCGTTCAGAGTGTTGATTTTCTGGTGCATACGGACGAGCAGCTTCTCCTGCTTTTCTATCCTTATCTCCTGCTCCTCGTAGCCGATGTAGGAGAACACCAGCACGGAGCCGCTTCCCGGCACCGTGATTTTGAATGTGCCGTCAAGTTCCGTGATTGCGCCGGTCGTACTGCCCTTGAGGCTGATTCCGACTCCGATGAGGATTTCTCCCGTCTCGAAATCGACGACGCTTCCGCTGACTTCGCGGCTCTGGGCGAGCGCTCCTGTCGGAATCACGAGCGCCGCTGCCGCGGACATTATCAGTATCAGTGCTTTCTTTAACATATAGTTGTTTTTAATTTGTTGTTCTGTTGTTCCGGGTCTGCCCTGCGGCTGCCGTCCTCTGCGCATGAGCGTCGAGTTCCCGCTTCACGGCCTCAAGGTAGCCGAAGCCGTTGAGACGGTCGGGAAGCAGGTAGCTGCCCTCAATCCACTCGTTCCATGCGTTGATTGTCACCATCTTAGGCTGGTTCGGATGAGCGTCGGTGAAGTCCAATGCCTCGCGGAGGACTGCG
The DNA here is from genome assembly GCA_963596955.1 of bacterium. Classification (GTDB taxonomy): domain Bacteria; phylum Bacteroidota; class Bacteroidia; order Bacteroidales; family UBA932; genus Cryptobacteroides. The sequence goes on from CAVBPI010000349.1 coordinate 1,180, forward strand.
GCGAAGGATTCAGGAGTGTTGTGCCATGCGGTGCAGTCGTCTATGGTCTTGTGCGGATAGCGCGGACTGTCGTCCCAACCGATTGATGCGCAGGGAAATACGGGAATGTCAATGAGCTCGTCCCACTGATTGCGTATTTCACGGGCATTCTCGCCGTGCCGGAGGTAGTCCGGGTTGAAGCCTCCCATGTTGTAGAAGGCAAATGCATCGAGCGCGAGGCTGTCGGCAAGCGTGCGGATGTGGTCGAGCTTGCCCTCGCTGCCGTCGGGGTTGCTTCCGCCGCCCTCCGTCTGGATGATGTAGAGTCCGGGATGCCCTGCCTTGACGGTCTCTTCGCGGAGATAGTCGAAGACCCGGCGCACCTCAGCCATGGAGCCGAAGCTGCGGACGAGGTTGTCGGTGGAGAAAATCATCAGCACGGGCTTTCCGTCAAAGCGGAGGTAGTTCGGCCGGGAGAAGTAGTTGTCAACCCATTTGCGGACAATGACTTTCATGTCGTCCCATGTCACGTCCGGATTGAAGAGCCGTTCCCGGCGGTCGCCCCAGAGACGGCAGTTCCAGTAGTTGAAGCGCACGTCATGGTTTGCCCACATGAGGCAGAAGTTCATCTTTCCGCATGACGGCGCCTTGAGAAAGCCGTCGTTCAGGGCGCTTTCGAGGAACTCGCCGTTGTAGCCGTCGGGGTCCTTGTACCAGTACCAGTCATAGACGAAGGTGTTTATTCCGTAGTCCAGTGCCGTGCCAATCCACTTTTCCACAACTTCAGGGTCGTTGTCCATCTCGTAGCCCCACAGAGGCAACTTCGGCTGGTAGTGTCCCGCCCAGCGCGGGTCGCCCTGCCTGATGACCTCCCACTCCCCTTCTCCGGCGGGCCATATCCATTTGCGCGCGAGGGAGTCGTCGTGGCATGACGGCCAGACGTATGCGGCAACTATGAGGTCGTTTTCGGCTGCGCGGTTGTGGTCTGGGGAGCCGCAGGAGGCGACGGTGCAGAGGAATGCGGCGGCGAGCGCGGCAAGAAGCCCTGCCCTCACGAGGAAGGCAGGTGATGATGATGTGCTTATGCTGCGGCAGGCTGTCATTTGAGGACTATCTTTATGTCGTCGATGCAGATGCAGGAGTTGCCGTCGGAAGTGAAGGCAAGCCTGTCTCCTTTCTGAAGGTCGATGTCAAAACTGTATTCATACCACCTGTGGCTGTCGCTGTATGATGACCAGCTTTCGGCATTGTCAAAAGTCCCGTATGAGTTCTGAATCTGTATCATTTCTGGAGTCGTCCAATCATCCGCGCTTTTTCCACGGTAGAGTCCGATGATAATCGAACCTGCGCGTCCCTGCACGGAAATAGCCTTGAAGCTAACGGTGCAGGTCTGAGGTTCGGCTGTTAACCCACTCGTGAGTGAAGATGTGACGATTGTTCCCTTAGCCGAATTAGTTCTCGTATTATTGTTTGTGTCATAGAATGTTCCGAGAGCCATATAGCCTTCGTGAGGGTAACATTTATTTGTCAGGAACCAGTTGTCGAAATTTTTGAAGTTTCGTGGATTTTCTTGAGTTCCTTTGGCAAAGGACCCTACACGGTTGTCGGCGACAGCACTTGAAACCATAAACTCCGGCTTGGTAAGCGGTTTTCCAGAAACATTATTGATTTCAAACAGTGTTGATGTTGCCGTAATTTGAGACATCCAACCGCAATTGAATGC
>CAVBPI010000350.1:0-2842 GCA_963596955.1 bacterium
GCCAAGGCCGAGCCTTACGCTCATTCGGAAGTCATCACGGACCTTTCTGTGGCAAGGAACTATAATGAACCTCAGACTGTCGTGATTCGTGCTCAGGACGGGACTGATTATGAGTATGTTACGGAAAAGGCTAAGCCGACGAAGATACGTAACGGGTTCAATGTCAATTCTGTAAAGGAGGTTTTCTGCATCGACCCGAAATCTCGGCTGGGCACTCCTGATTATCAGTCAACAGGGATTTATGCTTCACTCGCTTCCATTGAGGGCTATCTGGTGGTTTGCCTTGGCGATGGCTCGACTCCGTTCTACATTCATGGAACTACTGCGGAGAAGTTGGGAGAGATAAACCTCGGCTCTGCGGAAGCGGCTTCGATTACAAGTGACGAGGCAGGTCATATGTTGATAGCCAATTCCGTTGATACGAAGGATTCAAAACTCAGGATTTATAAGACTTCTTCGGTGACTGCGGTTCCGGAGCTATTCTATGAGTATGACAATCAGACGGCTCTGCCTGTCGGAAGGAAGATGAAGGTCAGCGGAAACATAGACGGCAATGCCGTGATTACCCTGCCTTATGGAGGAGTGGCCGGTGTCACTTCGTCTTCTCAGTTCCTCTCGCTGACTGTGACCGGAGGGGCAGTGACTGAGGACAAGGTCATCGACCTTGCTCCTGCGGGGCTGTCATGGTCCGTGTTCCCGGCTTCGGCAACAGGTGTGGCTCCGGCATCATCATCGCCTTCGGCAGGCTATTTCGCCGCTTCGTACTTGTATTATAATGACATCATGAACAGACTGGACTACTTGAATGCCGACGGAGGAATCGTGAGGACAATCGGATATTCAGATTCAGGAGCATCAAATTATAATGCTACTGTGGTTGAGTCCAAGTCCTATAACAATGTCCAGTATCTTGCCCTTTGCGTTCTTGGCTATTTCCCGGCTTGGGGTGGTCATCCGTCTCTCTATGTTTATAATGTCTCAAACAAAGGGAAGCTTACCGGGTATATACCTAAGTCGGATGCACTAGTCGTTTCGGCAGAGGACATTAAGGGGAACAACGGCGCCGGAACGGACTCGTCAATGTCAACCGGTGATGTCATTATGGCTCCTTCCACTGACGGCTTCAAGATTTTCATCTACTACTATGACCAGTATTCCGGCGTAATAGGGGGTTATTCCGCCGACTGCATAAAGAGGAACTGATGCTCATCGGAATAAAGGAAAACAATAAAGATTTCTGACGGTCATCATGGAACCGTCTCAATAAAGCAAGATTTATTATAATGAAGATTAGAATCAATCATTTATTTTTGGCGCTTGCGCTTGTCTGCGGGGCAGTTGGCTGCGAGAAGCCTGAAACAGGATTCCTGTGGCGGGATGAATGGAAAGAACCAGAGACACCGGAGAAGCCCGAAAAACCTGACAAACCCGAGCAGCCGGAGAAGCCGGGCCTTCCCGAAATCAAGGGCAAGCCGAGGCTCGTGTGGATTGACGCGGGTGCAAATTTCAAGGAATATGCGAACAGTGAGTCAAAGATTGCCTCGGATGTGAAGAAAATAGCCGACATGGGCTTCACTCACATCGTCGTCGATGTCCGCCCTACCAACACAGGCGTGCTTTTCAAGTCTTCCGTAGAGCATTCGCTTGACAAGGTTGATGCATGGACGGACGGGGGATATGTCTGGCTCAGGAGGACCGCATCATTTGACTACCTCCAGAAGTTCATCGACGAGGGGCACAAGAACGGTCTCAGGGTCTTTGCCAGCATGAACACCTTTGTCGGTGGCTGTCTGTGTCCTTACAATCTTGGCAGTGACGGCATATTCTACCGCGGAACTGCCCCGAAATCATGGGCGAGCGTCATAAATGCGTCTGACGGGCTTGTGAACACGATGGACTTGCAGGATGACGCGACTGACTACGGCGCGAAGTTCCTGAGCCCGGCGAATGACGAGGTGCAGGACTACCTTCTCAGGCTCATCGGCGAACTCGCCGCATACGATGTCGATGGAATAATCCTCGACCGCTGCCGTTTCGATGACTACAGCCTTCAGAGCGACTTCTCCGACTCTTCTCGTGAGAAATTCGAGGCCTATCTCGGCAAGAAGGTCACCAACTGGCCGACGGACATTTTCTCCGCAGGACAGACGGAACTGAAATCAACTGTCACGGATATGCAGAAATCATGGCTTGCGTTCCGTGCCAAGACCATCCATGACTTCATCGTCAAGGTCTCCGACAAGGTGCACTCGGTGAACGCAGACTGCCAGTTCGGAGCTTATGTCGGAGCATGGTACTCAAGCTACTACCTCAGCGGTGTGAACTGGGCAAGCCCTAAGTATGACCCTAAGGCGGACGGCTACAGGTGGGCTTCCGCGGACTACAAGGACTACGGCTATGCCGACCACTGCGACGTGATGATTATTGGTGCATACGCCGCTGCGAACAGCATCCACGGTTCAGGAGAATGGACCATGGAAGGCTTCTGCAAGCGGGCTGCAAACCTCTTCAAGGACGATGTCCCTTACTACGGCGGTCCTGACATCGGCAATTCCACCGGGTTTGAAAACGGAGGACAGGGAGCTCTCATGCCGGAGATTGTGGATGCCTGCATAAACAGCGCGGACGGCTTCTTCGTCTTCGACCTCTGCCACATCCGGATGTACGACTATTGGGACAGCTTCAAGACAGCCTTTGACCAGTACCTCGCGACCGTAAAATAGTATGTTATAAACTACAACATAAAAAACTACACACTAACAAACACATTTTATTATGAAAAAGATTCTATTGTCGCTGATGGCCATTGCCCTCGCACTGGTCAGCTGCAAGAAAGAGGAGC
>CAVBPI010000351.1:0-2836 GCA_963596955.1 bacterium
CTACTACATCAGGCACAACGACAAGCCGGCGCAGAGGGCGGAGTTCTACCTCGCCACCAACGTCGGAGCGATTCAGGAGACCCCGGATCAGGACGGTCTCGCGCATTTCCTTGAGCACATGTGCTTCAACGGCACGAAGAACTTCCCGGACAAGGCGCTTCTGGAGTACCTTCAGAGCATCGGAGCCGAATTCGGTGGCAACATCAACGCGGCGACGGGAGTCGAGGAGACGACCTATATGCTGAACAACATCCCCGTGACGCGCGAGGGCATCATTGACACCTGCCTTCTCGTCATGCATGACTACTCGCACTTCGTGACCTGCGACCCTGTCGAGATTGACAAGGAAAGGGGCGTAATCATCGAGGAGCGCAGGGCGCGCAGGACAGCGTCATGGAGACTTCACGAGCAGTCGCTCCCCTACTACTACGGGGACAGCAAATATGCGACCTGCACCCTCATCGGAAGCCAGGAAAACCTTGAGACATTCAAGCCGGAAAGCCTCCTGAACTTCTACCACACATGGTACCGCCCTGACCTTCAGGCGCTTATCGTCGTGGGAGACATCGACGTGGATTCCATAGAGGCGAAGATTAAGACGACGTTCGCGGACATCCCGGCGGCCGAGAACCCTAAGCCGAAGGACGTGATTAAGATTCCGGAGAACGAGAAGCCGCTCATAGGAGTGCTCACGGATCCGGAGTGCAGTTCAAGCTCGATTGAGGTCCTGTGGAGGAGCGAGGCCGACGACGAGGCCTACAACAGCACCGACATCGGTTTCCTCACCGACATGACCAAGACTCTGATTGCGCTGATTATGTCGGAGCGCTTCGACGCGATTACCAGCAAGCCGGGCGCGCCGTTCCTAGGGGCAGACCTCGGTGCCGGCAACCTCTGCGAGACCTGTCAGGCGACCTTCGGCGACGTGTCCTTCAAGGACGGCGAGTGGGAGACCGCGTTCAGGGCATTCCTCACGGAGGTCGAGAGGATGAGGCGCTACGGATTCTCGTCCGCAGAGCTTCAGAGGGCAAAGGACAACATACTCAGCTCGTTCGAGAAGGCCGTGGAGGCTGCGGACACCCGCAAGAACTCGGATTTCGTGCGTCCGCTCATCAACAATTTCTTCGACAACGACCCTTACATGACTCCGGAAGTAAGATATGAGACGGCAAAGCAGCTGCTCGGACAGGTTCCGGACATGATTTTCGCCCTTGCGGCAAACGCGCTAGTGGATGGCAAGAGCATATCCATAGTATATAAGGCTCCGGCGAAGGAAGGTCTCGTGCACCCGACTCCGGAACAGCTTCAGGCCATTTTCGACGAGGTTGCCGCATCCGAGATTGAGGCTCCGGTCGAGGAAGAGGTTGCCAGCGAGTTCGTCGATCCGGCGACGCTCAAGGGCTCAAAGGTGAAGAAGACCGCCAAAGGCATATACGGTTCTACCGTGTGGACGCTCAAGAACGGCGCGAAGGTCGTCGTGCTCCCTACTGAGTACAAGAAGGACCAGATTCTCTTCACCTGGTTCAAGAACGGAGGCAGGACGCTCATCGACGACGCCGACCTCCCGTCTTTCGAGGACAACATCTACGGTCTCTTCCAGCGCAACAGCGGAATCTCTAAGTTCAGTTCCAACGAGGCTTCCAAGATGCTCGCCGGCAAGAACCTCAGCGTTTCTTCATACATCTCACAGATTCGTCACGGAATCAGCGGCAGCACTACCCCGAAGGATCTTGAGACGGCTCTCCAGATTGCCTATCTGACCTGCTGCGACCCTCGTTTCGACGAGCAGGAGTACGAAGTCGGAATAGAGCAGATTAAGGCCGTGCTCCCGAACATCATCAACCAGCCGAGCTTCAAGCTCCAGACGGAAATCGGCAGGACGATATATGGCCCGGACTGCACCAGGAACATAGAGCTCAACGACGAGACGCTTGAGAAGGCCAACCTCGCCACAATCGAAAGGGTCTATCGCTCAATGTTCAAGGACGCCGCGGGACTCACCGCCATATTTGTCGGAAACATCGACCTCGAAACGTTCAAGCCGCTCTGCGAGAAGTACATAGGTTCCATCCCTAAGGGAAAGAAGGCGACGACATGGAGGAACAACAGCCCTAAGGTCGTGAAGGGAGAGGTGGTCAACCGCTTCAGCACGGATATGCAGACTCCGAAGAACACGGTGCTCCTGTTCTACACGGCATCAATTCCTTATTCAGTCAAGACCTCGACAATGCTCAAGGCCGCCGGCTACATCCTCGACATGATTTACATCGACACTCTCCGCGAGGAGGAGGGAGGAACGTACGGAGCGCAGGCATCCATGAGCATGGCGGCGCAGCCGGAGGCGCAGGCACGCATTCAGGTCGTGTTCGAGACCAACCCTACGCAGTGCGAGAGGCTCATCGAGCTGGCCAAGGAAGGACTGCACAAGTTGGCATACGAGGGACCTACCGAGGAGCAGATGACGCGCACCCTTGAGAATTTCAAGAAGGAGATTCCTGAGAAGAGGCTCAACAACAGCTACTGGCTCGGCAACCTTCTCACCAACGAGTACCGCGGGACGGACTACGACGCGGAGTATGAGGCTGCCGTCAGCGAGATTTCCGCAGAGAACATCAAGGCCGTGCTTCAGAGCGTGCTTGAACAGGGCAACTGCGTGGAAATCGTGATGTCGCCGGATAAAACAGCCGAGAGAGAATAAAAATATTTTGAGATGAAAAAGGCCGCCGAATGGCGGCTTTTTTATTATCTCAAGTAAGACTGGAAGAAATCCCAGACGAGGTCGCAGGTGGGGATGTAGCGGTCGGACCAGCTGTGGTCGCCGCCGAGGACCTCGTAG
>CAVBPI010000352.1:0-2836 GCA_963596955.1 bacterium
GTATGACTCCATCAACAAGGAGATAGAGAATCAGGACCTGCTCCGCCAGATTGCCGAGAAGAACATCGGCGAGGCGAAGGAGAGGATTGCCGACAAGAAGGCCGACCTTGAGGTCATCAAGGAGAGGATTTCCGTCCGCAACGACGACCTCGCGGCGAAGAAGGAGGAGCTTGCATCCATCGTGGAATCCACCGCGAAGGACGAGGCCGCTCTCCAGACGAAGAGGGATGCCTGCGCCGCAAAGATTGACGCGAGGACGATGAGCGCCTACGACCGCATCCGCGAGAGCAGCCACAACCACCTCGCCGTTGTCGGAATCTATAACGGCAACTCATGCGGCGGCTGCTTCAACACCATCGCTCCGCAGAAGCTGATTGACATCGCTTCCAACAAGAAGCTCATCATCTGCGAGTATTGCGGAAGGATTCTGGTGAACCCGGACTTTGAACAGTAGTATATTTTACAGTTAATACCTGCATATCATGGCTGAAGAGCGGAAACCGAGAACTGGCAGACGCAAGGCTTCAGACATCAATCTTGACAATTTAGGGCTTGAGATGGGAAACAAACCGCCTCAAGCTCTTGATGTCGAGGAGGCTGTCCTCGGAGCGCTGCTGATTGAACCTAACTGTGTGGATGAGGCGATGGGGGAGCTGACCCCGGGCTGCTTCTATTCCCAGAAGAACAGGATGATTTTTGAGGCGATGACCGCTCTTGTGAACGAGCACGTCACCATTGACGTGATTTCCGTCTCGCAGAAGCTAAAGTTTCAGGAGAACTTCGACGCGGTGGGCGGCGCTCCGGCTCTTGTCCAGCTTTCCATGCGCGTCGCCTCCGCTGCCAACATCGAGTACAACATCAAGGTCCTGAAGGAAAAGAACATCCAGCGCGAGCTGATTACGGCTGCCTATAAGGTGCTCCAGACTGCCTACAAGGACTCTGTCAATGTCGAGGACCTGATGGACATGGCCCAGACGGAGGTGTTCAAGGCCATCCAGAACAATGTCAAGAAGGAGGCGCAGCTCATCGGCAGCGCCATCAACGAGGCGATGGAGGCTCTCCAGAACGCTCAGGATCATCCGGGACTCAGCGGCGTGCCTTCCGGCTTCGCCTCTCTGGACAAGGTCACGCAGGGCTGGCAGCCTTCGGACCTCATCATCCTTGCGGCGCGTCCTTCCGTCGGTAAGACGGCATTCGTGCTGAACGTGGCGCGCAACGCCTCGGTGCAGTTTCATGTGCCGGTGGCGATTTTCTCCCTTGAGATGCCTACAATCCAGCTTGCAAAGCGTCTGATGACATCCGAGTCGCGCATAGACGCGGCGAAGATTAAGGGCGGCGTGCGGCTCGAACCCTACGAGTGGACCCAGCTTGAGACCCAGCTCGCCGAGCTTGCCAAGGCTCCGCTCTACATCGACGACACACCTTCCCTGCCGGTCAACGAGTTCCGTTCCAAGGTGAAGCGGCTCGTGAACCAGAAGGGCGTGAAGCTCGTCATCGTCGATTACCTCCAGCTGATGCAGGGACCCGCCGAGCTGCGCGGAATGCGCGAGCAGGAGGTCGCCGCAATCTCGCGTACCCTCAAGGCCACGGCCAAGGAGATGCAGATTCCTATCATCGCCCTTTCGCAGCTTTCCCGTCAGTCCGAGATGAGGGACGGAAGCCGGCGAAGACCTCAGCTGAGCGACCTGCGCGAGTCCGGCTCCATCGAGCAGGACGCGGACATGGTGCTCTTCATCCACCGTCTTGACTATCAGGGCATGGCGGCTTCGGCCGAGGAGGTCGGCGCGACGCAGCTCATCATCGCCAAGCACCGTAACGGTGAAATCTGCGACATTCCTCTGCGCTTCCACCACGAGGAGGTTCGCTTCGTCGATGAGAGCGACAGCACCTACAACCTTGCGGACAGCGTCGGCTCAGCGATGAACAGCGAGGCGGCTCCGGGCGGCTTCCCGCCGCAGACCCCTCCTGACGGCTACGCTCCGCAGGGCGGTTTCCCGGGGGCAGGTATGTCGGGCGGCTTTGACGGCGGAAGCGAGTTTGCCGACACCGGATTCTGATTTTGCTTATGCGTGGCAGTCGTGAAAAATAACTTGCACAAGGGTTGAGGGCGGCACTTCATATCTTAGGACTTATTTTCCTCGCGTCGGCGGCTTTTCTGCCCCTGCGGGGTTCCGTGTATTCAGCCCCATGTGCCGCTGCGGGTCAGGGCGCGTCTGACACGACTCTGACAAGCGCTCCTGACACTTCTGACACTGCCTTGACAAATGTTTCCGACAGTTCCGCCGCGGCGGGTCGCACGGGCTGCATTCCGGTCGGAAGCCTCGCGCAGGACAGCCTTGCCTTCAGGGCGGGGGAGACGATGTCCTTTGTGCTGCACTACAACTGGGGCATAATAAACTCCGACGTCGGCACCGCCACCGTGAGGCTGGAGGCTGTTGACTTCAACGGCATCCCGGCATTCCACTGTGATGTCTCCGGCCGCACGACCCGGCTCTACGACCTCGTTTTCCGTGTACGCGAGCAGTTCGACTCGTGGTTTACCCGCGACGGTCTCCATCCCCTCAAGTTCACCCGTGACACCCACGAGGGCAAGTACGACGCGCTCAACACCTACGTCTATGACTGGGATCGCTCCGTAATCGTCGCCGACGTCTATTCGACTTCCAGCGGACAGCGCAACATTGAACTTCCCCTCGACCGCTGCACCTACGACCTCCCGTCCCTGTTCTTCCTCGCGAGGAACATGAACATGAGCGTCGTCACTCCTGAGCAGCGTTATCCGATGACCTTCGCGATTGACGACGACGTTTATAATGTCCACTTCATACTCTACGGA
>CAVBPI010000353.1:0-514 GCA_963596955.1 bacterium
TATCTGACCTCAATCCTATTAGAATCCGGAGGAAATGTGGAATTTTCTTCAAATTGCTGCATGTGTGGGAACTCCACAACTTACGGTCCAACATGGAAACTTTCGGAAATTGATGCCAGCGAAGCATCATTTTCCGCTGGTGCTCGTTCTTTTGCCTATGGGAATACCTCCTATTGTCCTATTTCCATAATAAAAATAGGAGCAATCCGACCTCCGGCTTGCGCTCCGGATGCCTTCGGCGGAAATGGCACATTGTATGTTCCGACAGAGAACTCTGTCGAATATTATAAACAGGCTGACGGTTGGAATCGTTTTCACGAGATTTTACCATTATAATCAAATCAAATATCTATGTTAACAGCAGATTTTATGTCGGCCTATGCCGCAGTCATCATTGCCTCCATTCCTGACGAACCCTTCAGCAGCAGGGATTTCATCTGGAAGATGATGAGGAACTATGAACATGACTACATCCGCCTCCTTAACGAGGACACCACGGAGCATCCGATATGGA
>CAVBPI010000353.1:644-2833 GCA_963596955.1 bacterium
CCATTCGAATGAACTTGGCATCTCTTCCACAAATGAGAAGGAACTAAGTTCCTCCCCGTTCGGAACCGATTCCCCAACAGAAATTTGGAGAAGAATCTAAGCGAATCCCATAGAGTTCTCGCCTCTAAAGTACCCGATAACCTGCGAAAGTTGCAAAATTTCATCAACTTTCGCAGATTATCGGGCTCTTTTTGTGGAGACGGGTATTTCTACACCTACTCTAAATCCTCAGTTTCAGGGCTCGCGGAGTCAAAATCGGCGGAATCCAGAGTTGCGGCATCAGGGTCAATATCTTCGGGAGAGGATGGAGCTGACTTCCTTTCGGCTATGGAAAGGAATTCATCGATGCTGAGTTCGACACATGACGCTATGGTTTCAACAGGGATTCCCGCAGAGAGGAGATTCCTGGTGATATCCTTAGCCTTCTTCCCGGCTCCGTCCTTACACCCCTCGTCATATCCACGAATCCATCCCTGAGTGTCCCCTATCAGCATCCCGGCCTCATATAAGGACTGTATCCCCGGAGTGTCGTCGTCCGTTCTGTAATACATAATTGTCGCAGTTATCTGTTTCTTGTTTCACAAATCTACAAATAATTACGCCACAAGCCAACAATTTTTCACAACTTTTTACAAGCAAGATTCCAACGAAGCTGACTACTCCGCAAGAATAAGCCTGGATGGCGGAGGTGGAAGAAGGGGTGAGATGCAAGGCGTACGGTGAAGATGAAACCGCAGCAGCCTCGGCGGCTGTGAGGATTTCATCAAGCCGTCCAACGAAGCAGATTACCCCTTATTCCACCTCCGCCGCGAGCCCGCCTTCGCCGGTCTCCTTGTAGAGAGAAGGCAGGTCCTTCCCCGTCTGCTTCATCACGCGCACGACCTGATCGAACGACACCCTATGGAGCCCGTCGGTGTAGGAGGCGTAGATGTTCGCGTCAAGAGCCCTTGCGGCGGCATATGCATTGCGCTCGATGCACGGAATCTGGACAAGGCCGCAGACGGGGTCGCAGGTCATGCCGAGGTGGTGTTCAAGCCCCATCTCGGCGGCATACTCAATCTGGGCCGGAGTGCCGCCCATCAGCTGGTTCGCGGCGGCGGCAGTCATCGCGCAGGCGACGCCGACCTCCCCCTGACAGCCCACCTCCGCGCCGGAAATGGAGGCGTTGGTCTTCACCACATTGCCGACGAGGGCGGCTGTGGCGAGCGAACGGACTATGCGGCGGTCGCTGAACTCATAGACCTTCTTCAGATGGTAGAGCACGCTCGGAAGCACGCCACAGGAGCCGCAGGTCGGAGCGGTCACTATGGTGCCTCCGGAGGCATTCTCCTCACTCACGGCAAGCGCATAGGCGAAGATGAGTCCGCGGGTGCGCAGCACGTCCTTATAGCCCTCAGCCCGGATGAAGTACGAGGCGGCCTTGCGGCGCAGGTGCAGCGGTCCGGGGAGCACGCCCTCGCGGTCAAGCCCGCGCTCGATGGACTCCTGCATAACCTTCCAAACGTCAAGCAGATAGTCATTGATGTCACCGTCCTCGATTTCCTCGACATATTCCCAATAGGCCTTCCCGTTGCGGTTGCACCAGTCGAGAAGCTCAGTCATAGTGTTCAGCGGATAGATGTCCGGAGATTCGACGCCCGGCAGCTGGTCGCACTTTATCGCCCCGCCTCCAACGCTGTAGAACGTCCATTCATCACGCAGCTGCCCGTCGTCATCCACAGCCGCAATCGTCATGGCGTTCGGATGCTCGTCCAGAAACACCTTGGGAAGCCACTCAATCTCCACCGGACCGGCCTGCGAAAGCACCTCACTGATTGCGACATCGGTCAGGTGCCCCTTTCCCGTCGCCGCTAAAGAGCCGTAGAGACGCACATGAAAACGGTGAGCGTCCCCGTGGTGCGACAGATAAACTTTCGATGCCTGATGCGGTCCCATAGTGTGGCTGCTTGACGGACCTTTCCCTATCCTGTATATTTCTTTGATTGATTTCATTTCCGTTCATTAAAATCCCTGTCGGGGGCTGTCATCTCCAATTCTCCGCAAACCTTAGATTTGCAGAGTGGTTCACTGCACCAAGGAATGCGGTGCAAAATTAATAAATTTGTGTCAACAAGTAAAGTATAACAAAGGACAATGGTAGAGTCAAAAAGCAAGTGCAATTTACAACAATAAATTGAAGAAGCGTTCTT
>CAVBPI010000354.1:0-2831 GCA_963596955.1 bacterium
TCGCTGTGCACGAGGTCTCGGGCCATGATTCCTCGTCATCGACAAGCTGCCGCCACATTCCGTCGGGCGACTGGCACTCAAGGAGCGACTTCATCATCTTACGGTAGCCCTTCAATATCATCGGACGATATTCCGAATCCTCCGGAAGATTGTCCAGCAGGAGAGCCATCCCGGCGGCGACCCAGCCCATTCCGCGTCCCCAGACGAACGGAGCCTGCGGAGAATGATGGACAAAGCCGTTTTTCAGCTGGACTTTCGGAAGGTACTCGGCCATCGTTCGGGCTGCCCTGTCGATGTACCTGCGCTCCCCCGTCGCCCTCCACGCATTTGTCTGGAGGAAGGTAATCATGTAGAGGTCATCCACCCAGAAGCGCGACTGCGGAGAGAGTCCCCTTTCCCAAAGCCGGAGCTGCTCCCGCGCGTCAAATGTCCCGTGGTCCGGCTGAACATCAGGAGAGGGTCTGTCCCATTGGCTGTCGGCATAATACAGTCCGATGCGAAGCGCCCGCTCGTCACCGTTCACGAGATAGATTTCCAGCGGCAGGGCTCCATAGACGGAAAAATCCACATGATTAGGCTCCTTGCTCCGCAGCCTGCCCTCCGCGAAGGGTTCCCATTTGGCTATGAGGCTGTCGAGCCTTTCAGTGTCGCCTCGGAGCGCCGAGTTCTCTATAGCCCACGCCCAGAGGCTCACCACTGAGTACTGCACATGAGTGTGCATCCCGTAGGAACTCTTCCTGCCGTAGAACCCGACCGGGCGGTAGTCCATCGCGTCGGCGCGCAGCAGCTGGTCAATCACAATCTCCGAAACGCCCTCTGGAGTGTCCGGAACGGTTTCCAGCGGCACCTGATCGATGCCGCCGACAAGCAGGCCGGCAAGCGCGGACAGGCTCCGCAACAATCTAAAATCCATAATCATTTTTCGCGTCCTCAATCTGTGTGTTATAGTTCAGTTCCGTCGATGGGAAAGCCAACAGCAGTCCCTTGCGTGCCTCGGCCGGGTCGGTCGTGTATTGGAAGTCCGCTCCGTAGTATAAATCTCTGTACGACCGTCCGTTGCGCCCATAGTCCTCCCTGTCCGACTGCTCTTTCCGGATAAGAAAATCATTCTTAGGCTTCGCGATGTTCTCGACGAGCCATGACGCGCCGAAGCGGTGCGTGTCGAACCACTCGTGACCGCCTTCCGCGCAGAGTTCAAACAGGCGTTCCCAGACAATGGCGTTTATCAGCTGCTCCGTCGTGGCGAACTGTCCTCTGGTCCACCGAGGCTGCGTCGCCCCGTCCCTTGTGGCGCGTGCCCTCGCGTGAAGAACCTCGATGTAGGCGTAGGCCTTGTCGGTCTCGCCGATGAATGCCGCCGCCTCAGACGCATTGAGATAGACCTGCGTGAGCCTCATGAGATAGAGGTCAGCGAAACCAGCGTTGTAGTCGTAGGCCGGGCTGAAATATTTCCGGAAATACGGCATTCCGAAATAATGGTCCGGGCGGTTGAGGCTTCGGGGATATATGTTCTGATTCTTCTGCGTGCGGTTGTTGAAATATGACGTGTGATACATCGTGACGTCGAGCCGAGGGTCTGACGATGAAACATATATGTCCGCAGCGTTCCCCGTTCCCTTGTTTCCGGGATAGGTTTCGCACCATTTCTGAAAGAACCACCTGTCAGGACGCTGCCGTCCCGCGTTTCCGTCCGTCTTGACGAAGTTTGCCGAGCCTCCGACATATTGAGGAAGAGTGCGCTTGGGGAGATATGCCGTCGAGGCGTAAGGGGTTATGCTGTAGGCGAATATCCTCTCCGGAAGGTTCCACGAGTCATGGCCGCGGCCATCGCGGAAATCGCGTGACCACTGATAGAGGTCGCTGGACTTTTCGCACAGCCTGTAGCCGCATTCGGGTTCATGATTCCCCGATTCCGGTATGAGCATTTCGGCATATCTCAGGGACTCCCTGTAGGCAATCTCAGCGGCGGCACGGCTGTCAGCGGAAGATAGCGGGAACGAAAGCCCGGCAAAGGCCTCAAGGTCGGAGAAGTCCGGTGCCCGCCCCTCCTTGGCCGGGTTCCAGAAGTTGTCGTCCGGATGGCTCAGCAGGGAGCCTATGGTCAGCCACACTGTGGAGAGATAGGCCACGGCGGCATAGCGGTCGGGACGGCTCTCCCCCGGAACCTCCACGGCGAGCTGCGAGGCCGTGCGCATATTGGCGGCGGCGAACTCGAAGTCGCGGAGCGCCTGCACATAGAGCCTGTCGTACTTTGCCCTCGGGGCGCTGGTGGTGCTCACGGTCGAGGGTTCGAGCCGCAGCGGAGCGTCGCCCCAGAAGCGGACGACGTTGAAGTACCAGAATCCCCTGTAGAACCGCGCCTCCGCTTCGACATGACGCTTGTACTCCTCGTTCACCGGTGAGTCCGGGAGTGCGGCTATGAGCGTGTTGCAGCGGTCAATCCCTATGTAGTGGTTCGCGAAGAAACTGCACATCGTGGCGTTGGAGGAGGCCGCCGTGAACTTCAGCGACTCCGTCCAGTCCGAGGAGGCGAGACGTGTGACGCTTTCCGCCATAGACCAGTGCACTATTCCCGAGCCCGAGAATATCTTTTCCTGCGGCTCTCCCGTCCACGACGCGCTGCCGTCAATCGGAGCGACGCAGCCCCTGAGGTTCGCCTCAAGTTCACTCTCGGTGTCATAGACGCGGTTCACCCCGGTCGTCATCTTCTCGTCGAGGAAGGAGCACGACAGCATGAACAATGTGGCAAGCGCCGCGGAAACGGCCCGCTTCATCATATCCGTCGCTTTCATATCCCTCATATATTTCATATTCTTCATATCCTTTATATC
>CAVBPI010000355.1:0-2402 GCA_963596955.1 bacterium
CTTGACGTTCAGGGCTGCTGGTACTCTGCCTGCATGACGCACGAGACCGCCCACCGCCTCACCCTCGCCGGCTCCCTCCGCTACAATTTCCGCTTCGGTCTCTTCCTCGACGCCTCCGCCCGGCTGACCCGAGGCTTCCATCACAGTCCTCTCCTCGGCCGCCACCGCGCCACCGCATCAATCAGCGTCGGATATTCTTTCTGACGGGAAAATTTGATTTAGAAATATTCAAAAATAACCTGCTCTTTTAGTACGAATATGAACATAAAAACTTATATAAAATGAATGCAAAAAAAATTGTAATCCTCATCGCGTCGCTCGCGTGTCTCGTGTCATGCGGCAGCAGTGAACCCAAGTACGCCAACCGTGCGGAAATGATTGTTGCACAGATGCATGACCCGGCATCGAAATATGTCGTCGTGGCGTGCCACCGAGGTGACTGGCGCAACTATCCGGAGAACTCCATTCCGGCCATTGAGTCCATCATCCGGATGGGAGCCGACATCATGGAACTCGACCTCAAGATGACAAAGGACAGCGTGCTTGTTCTTTCTCATGACAGGACCATCGACCGCTGCACCACAGGAAAGGGTCCGGTCAGCGACTACACTCTCGCCGAGCTGAAGGAATTCCGTCTCAGGAGAGCGCACGGCGTCGCCACCGACTCGCTTCACATCTGTACCCTGCGCGAGGCGCTTGAATGCTGCAAGGACAGAATCTGCGTCAATGTCGATCAGGGCTATGAGTACTACGACCAGGTGCTCGCCATCACCGAGGAACTGGGAGTCACCAACCAGATTCTCATCAAGGGCAAGAAGCCGGTTGCCGCAGTTGCGGAGAAGATGGCCTCTCATGAGCACAACATGATGTATATGCCGATTATCGACATCCAGAAGGAGCAGGGACGCCAGCTTTTCAATGAGTACATGGAGACCGGTACGGTTCCGCTTGCCTACGAGGTCTGCTGGAAGAAGCTCACCCCGGAGGTCGAGGACTGCTTCAAGAAGATTGTCGAGTCAGGCTCCAAGCTTTGGGTGAACACCATCTGGGGCAGCCTCTGCGGCTATCTCGACGACGACAAGGCCTTCGAGTGCGGCGACCCGGCATCCGTCTATGACAAGGTGATAGGCTTCGGAGCGTCCCTCATCCAGACCGACCGTCCTGAGCAGCTTCTGGGCTATCTCCGCAGCCGCGGCCTTCACGACTGAGCGGTGCGTGCGGACATCGTTTCGCAGTGATATTCATAAGATTGCGGGTGACAAAAAATGCTTTGTCACCCGCAGTTCTTTTTTATTTCCGCCGGTTCTATTTCATTATTGATTCGACCCACTGTGCATCGACTCTCACGAAGCCTTCGCCGGGGCGCACGGACGGGTTCCTCGCGATGATGCCGGCACAGTCCTCATAGACATTCCAGCCGACTTTCAGCCCGACCATCTGTCCCCGCGCCGCGTAGCTGAGTATGATGCTGCGGCTGTCTCCCTCGCCCTCGACGCGGTAGAAATGTAAGGCGGCAGCGCTGATTTCCTCGTTGCGCTGTTTGTCCTCAAGCTTCGTCTCCTTGCCTGCGCCTGCGGTCATCTCCCTCTTGGTCACCCATTTGCAGAGTTCCAGGACGACGTCGTCCAGCCCCGCGTCGAAGATGAGCACCTTCTCCATCAGCTCGCCCATGTCGCGGACAAGCCTGAGCGTGTAGCCGCCCATGGCCCGGGTGTGGTTCGTGATGGCCTGCATCTGCGTCTCGGAGATTTTCCCGTCCGGCACGAGCCAGAGCATCAGCTTCTTCTGCGGGTCGTGGTAGAGCGTCTCGTAGCGCGCCAGATTAACCGTCCCGCAGTGCGGACATTCCCAGAGGAACAGCGACCCGTTCCTGACCTTTTCCTTGAGCTCCGGCTCCTCCGCCGTGTTTATGCTCCTATAGACCGTTATCTCAGTCGTCCGCCCGCACTTGGAGCAGACCCCGTTCGCCTGTGCTGTAAGTGACATATTATTTCGTTATTTTGAGTGACATTTTGAGTGACACCCTTCTTGAATCTTAAATTTGGGGGAGTTGTGCCTGTCCCAGCACTCCGAGGTCTATCTTGAAGATGGAGGGAGTTTCATTTGAGCGGATTTGTTCATTTTGGAGAAACATGAGCATATATATCGGAACGTAGCAGATTTTTCCGGCGGTGCGGATGTTTTCATTGCAGAACACGTAGGCCCTGTCAATGTCATTGTCTGGATTTGACATGACGTTCGACAGCGCGTTGTGGCGGTCATAGTCCTTGCCCGACTTTATTTCGATTGGAATCGTTTTTCCGTTCATTTCGATGACAAAGTCAAGTTCTCCGGATTTTTTGTTGTTATAGTAGTAGAGCGGGAATCCGTGGGCGGTCAGTTCCTGTGCAGCGAGGTTCTCG
>CAVBPI010000355.1:2412-2822 GCA_963596955.1 bacterium
CTCGAAAATTGACCCGAAATTGATATTCAACTCTCCGGTAAGAATCTTGGTCTGTATCCCCTGCGCATACTGGCAGGCAAGCAGTCCGACATCGTTCTGGAACAACTTGAACAGATTTCTGTTCTTCGATAGCAACAGCGGCACTTTCACCTCCGACACATTGAATGTAGGAAGGGCTACACCTGCGTTGCTGAGCCAGAGAAATCCCGGCCACATCCGGTCGAACTTCTTGCCCTCATTGAGGTTTTTGAGAATGAACCTCTTGTTCTTGGCATTCAGTTCGGAAGGAATCAGGTTGAATATGTCGTTTATGAGGAAACGGTTGTCTTTGTCGTATTGTGTTATGTCCTCGCGGTATAATCTGAGAATGTCCTGCTGTTCGGCGGTGACTCTTTGCAGGTCATTGGTGT
>CAVBPI010000356.1:0-2820 GCA_963596955.1 bacterium
GAGGAAAAGGTATGGGCTGTCATGTGCCGCGATGTCCGCGATTTTGGGATTCGGTCCGAATCAATGGCGACTCTATGAGCAGGGTGAGGTTCCCAGTGTTTCAAACGGAAGGATGATACGCAGTGCAATGAATCCGGAAGTCATGCTCGATCTCATTGAGAACGTCGGAAACTGCATTCCCGGCTCAGAGAAGAAAAACATCAGGAAGAAAGTGGAAGATGCCGCAAAAGCCGAAGATTCCTCCATTATAAGGAAATATGAAGAGTCACGAATCTTCATTCATAAACGAGGCGCCGTAAACGGATACGCACCGGAATCTCTTGAACGGTTGAAGAATATACTTCTTTATGTTCTTGACAGATGCGGTGATGTCTGGTGCACGAAAATGAACAAGATTCTGTTTTATATTGACTTTCTGTCATATCGGGAACGTGGCACGGCAATGACCGGACTCGCGTACAGAGCCATAGGATTCGGTCCGGTACCTGAAAAATGGGAGCGTGTCTTCAGCGAATTTGATGCCGTGCAGCAGGTACCAAAAGCGGCCGGGGAATATGAAGGCTGTGCTTTGACAGGAATGGAAAAACCTGACCTGGAAGCACTCTGTACCGAGGAGAGAATCATACTTGATAAAGTCTGCGATAAATTCAAGGACACATCAGCCCGCGACATCTCTGCAACAAGCCACAATGAAGACGCTTGGAAAGACTGTCAGTCATCTCACGCCATCATCCCTTATTCAAAAGCCTTTTATCTGAAAGCCTTTTAAAAATGTACTCTCACAAGCTATTTTCCTGAAAAATGGCGATATTTTGGGAAGGGATTCCTGAAAAGTGGCGAGTTTTTTGGATTTTCATATATCAAAGCAAAATTGACACAATGAAAAAATACAAGGACAACGAGGGCAGGAGGGTCGTGGAGGTCGATTCACTTGCGTTTTTATACGAGAGATACGGTTACAGCTGGCTGAAGCGGCACGTGCTGAACCGACGTCACAAGAGGGCACTGAAGAGGGCGGATGTCGTCACGGCACCGGATGCCGAGGTGGCGTATGAGATTGAGAAATACTACTTTATCCCCAAGGAGACAGTGACTGTCAAGTAATTGCACTGCTAACCGCCGAGCGGCATCCCACAAAGTTTCCCCAATTTCAGGAAACTCTTTAAGAAACTTTCCCAAATTTCAGGAAACGAGACATGAATCAGAGACGGTTCAGAAGGCGTAAACTATTATAGTCCAAAGCATTGCCCCAGAAGTTATGAGCTTTATTCCCGTGCCGAGCAGGAAGCCGGCGAAGGCGCCGAAGGCGGACTTTAGGGAGTCGCCCGGAGTCTTGTTGCCGTAGGTGAGTTCGGCGATGAAGGCTCCGAGGAGGGAGCCGAGAATCATGCCGATCGGCGTGAGGATTATGCCGGCTATCATCCCTATCGTAGCTCCGCGCGAGGCGTAGCGGCTGCCGCCGGTGACCTTGGTCAGCATTCCGGGCATGAGGTAGTCGAGTACGGTCACCAACGCCGTCACTCCGAACCATATCCCCAGCACAGTCAATGACATCCTGTCCCCCGCAGCGTTCGTCCCGCTGCCCCAGAAGTACAGAACAAGCAGTCCGAGCCAGCTCAGAGGAGGTCCAGGCAATGCAGGCACGACACTGCCCACCATCCCGAGGACGCCGAGCAGTATCGCCGCGATTATAATAAACGTTTCCATTTTCTAAAAAAGCTGAACCAAAGGGGATGCATAAAAGGATGAGATGCAAGGCGCACTAGGGATTTTAAACCGGAGCAACCTCTCGGTTGTGAGGATTTGAAATCCACATGCAACGCAGCAGATCGCCTTTTAGGCGCCCCGTCCCATCAGACGCTCTATGTCAGAAGATGCAATAGGCAGCCGACTATGCCCCAGCCGGCGGGCGCCGTCCGGAGTGACGAGCACGTCGTCTTCGAGGCGGATGCCGCCGAAATGGCTGTAGTCCTTCTCAAGGCGGGCATAGTTCACGCGCCCCCTGTCGAGTCCGTCGCGCTTGAACTGGGCGATGAGCGCAGGGATGAAATATATTCCCGGCTCGTCAGTGATGACATTGCCCGGGACAAGCCTGCGGGCCATGCGGAGGTTCGCCAGACCCACTCCGCCTTCACGCTTCTGGTCGTCGTCATAGCCGACATAGTCCTCTCCGTAGTCCTCCATGTCGTGAACGTCGAGACCCATGTTGTGACCGAGGCCGTGGGGCATGAAAAGTCCTCCGATTCCGTCAGCCGCGAGCTCGGCCGGGTCTCCCGTAACAAGCCCGGCGGCCTTGAGGCCTTCGAGCATCCTCGTCACAGTGGCGATGTGAACCTCGCGGTAGGTGATGCCGGGACGAATCATCGAGAAAGCGAACTCATTGCAGGAGTGGACGAGGTCGTACATCTCCTTCTGCTGCGCGGTGAACTTTCCCCCGCAAGGATAGGTGCGCGTGAAGTCGGAGGCATAGTGGATGTTGCTCTCGGCACCGGCATCGACCACGAGAAGACGTCCCGGAGTGATTATCTGGTGATGTGTGTGGTTGTGCAGGGTCTCGCCGTTCTGGGAAAGTATTGTCGTGAACGACACGCCCCAGCCCTTCGAGAGGGTCACCCCCTCCATCCGTCCGACTATTTCCTGCTCAAGCACTCCCGGCCGGCACCCCTCACGGGCAACAGTGTGCATCTCTATTCCGATGTCGCAGGCATTGTCAATGGCCTCTATCTCACAGTCCTGCTTCACAAGACGCATTGAAACGATTGCCCTCACAAGAGCCTTCGAAGCGGCCGAGCCACCGTCAAGCTGGCGGCTGCCGACGAC
>CAVBPI010000357.1:0-612 GCA_963596955.1 bacterium
CGCCGATAATCTTGCCGAACATAAGCTCAGTGGCCTTGACGCTGGAAACCAGCACTTCCACCACCCGGCTCGACTTCTCCTCAATCACCGACGACATGACCATTCCGGAGAACATCGCGATGAACATATAGATTATCATGCCGAGCAGCATGGATACAATCATCTTCACCTCCGCAGAGTCGAGCTTCGCTTCGCCGGAATCGTCTATCGTGTAGGTAGTGACGCTGACATCCGCCTTCACGTCCTCCATAATCTGCCTGAGATTCCCTATATTATATAGGGATATGCGGTAGTCCTCCACCGCGTCATCCACCTGCGACTCTATGGCCGACTTCATATCGACGCTCAGGGCCTTCTTGGAGTAGGTCGTCACATTGACGGTCCTTGTAGAGTCGATGACAGGTGAGACCACCATGAGGACGTCGGCCCCCAGTTCGTCAAGACTGGCCTTCAGGGAGTCCGGCTGATGACCGGAATAGTCCTTGAACGTATATGCGTCATCCGACTTTAGCTTCGTCATCACTATGCCGGACTCATCGACGACCGCAATCTGTTTGCCCTTGTCTTCGGCGAAGAACATGATGAGCGACGGAATCACCATCAGGGCGGCGA
>CAVBPI010000357.1:622-2816 GCA_963596955.1 bacterium
GTTATCCGCGAGGACTGCGGCGAGGACGTCGTTGCTCCGAACTTCCGGAGCGAGCGAGAGAACCGCCGTGTGCCTCCCCGCGTCGTTGTTGTCACTCAGAATGCGGAACAGTCCCTCATGAGGCCGGAGAGAGGTCTCTCCCGTATAAATCAGCTCCACGTTGTTGTTGCCGTAACGGTGACGAATGTCGTCGAGAGGCCCGGTGATTACAAGCTTCGACATATTGATGAGCGCGATGTCGTCGCAGAGCTCCTCCACCGACTCCATGTTGTGCGTCGAAAGGACTATGGTCGCCCCCTCGTCGCGCAGGCGGAGGATTTCCTTCTGAACCACCTGGGCATTGACAGGATCGAATCCGCTGAAAGGCTCGTCAAGTATGAGCAGGGACGGACGGTGGACGACAGTCGTGATGAACTGCACCTTCTGGGCCATTCCCTTGGAAAGCTCCTCCACCTTCTTGTTCCACCACGACTCGATGCCGAAGCGGACGAACCACTTTTTCAGCTCAGTTTCGGCATCCTTGCGCGACATTCCCTTGAGACGGGCGAGGAACAGGGCCTGCTCCCCCACCTTCATCTTGCGGTAAAGACCCCTCTCCTCAGGCATATAGCCGATTTTCTCCACGTCCCGCTGGGTTATAGGACGCCCGTCGAACAGAACCTCCCCGGAGTTGGGGATGGTAATCCTGTTGATTATCCTTATCAGCGTGGTCTTTCCCGAACCGTTCGGACCGAGAAGTCCGAAAATCCTGCCCTTCTCCATCGTCACGCTGACATGGTCGAGGGCAATCTTTTCGCCGAAAGACTTGCAGATTTCGTTGCATTGAATAAGACTCATGATTTTATATTGTTATAATGTACATTCACAGATTCAGCAGCCTGGCCGTAAGTTCGGAAAGCAGCTCCGCGTCGGTCGCCTCGCCCCTGTCGCCTCCCTTGCCCTTGAAGTCATAGTCCCGGATGAGGGCTATCGCCGCCATGCACTTGCGCACGGGGTAGTTGCGTACAGCCATGTCATACTCGCGCAGGAAATAGGGGTTCACGCCGAGCAGCCTGACTTTCACGTCGCTTCCCGCCCCGGGGTTTGACATCAGCAGCGCGTTGTATTTCAGTATCCTGTAGAAATGGGTGAAAAGCGGTCCCGTGACCGAGGCAATGCTGAACTGGGCCGCGGAGCCGAGAAACGACGCAATCTTCAGCGCCTTTGCGGCATTACGGCCGGAAAGCTCCCTCGTGAGTTCAAAGATGTTGTACTGCCTGCTTATGCCCACATTTCTCTCAATGTCCTCTGCCGACACCGAAGTCGCCCCTTCCGGGAGATTCTTCAGCATCTTGTCCGTCTCCACAGCAATCTTGGAGAGAGCCGTGCCGGCATACTCTGCCAACAAAGAAGCGGCCTCGGGAGCTATCTGAAGCCCCCGCGACCGGAAATAGGAGTTTATCCACTGCGGCATCTCGTAATCCTTCAGTTGCATGGACTCCACGATGACGCCGACCTTGGAAACCTTCTTGTAGAGGGACTTGCGCGCGTCCGCCTTCGCTCCGTGCATCGCGATGACAAGAACCGTCGATTCCAGAGGCCTCTCGCAATAGACGGCGAGCTCTTCGAGCGAGCGCATCATCTGCGCCTCCTTGAGCACGACGAGATGACGCTCCGCAAACATCGGATAGCGCCGCGCCTCGGTGATGACCGTGTCGGCATCGACGTCGGCCCCGTAGAATATCGCCTGATTGAAGTCGCGCTCGCTGTCGTCGGAAAAGGCGTTTTCAATCACCGCGTCGCACACCATATCGACATAATAGGGTTCGTCCCCCATCAGAAGATACACCGGCGCGAACTTTCCCGCCCTAATGTCCGCGACTATTCCCGCGCACTGCCTGTCTGTCTCCGCAAATCCCTTTGCCATAGTTATTTAACTTGCTTCTCCTTGACTCTCGTCAGTTTTTCCTTGAGGATGTCCGCGCAATCGACCACGGCATCCTCGAAGGTCGCCGCGTTCCTCTCGACGACGACATCGTTTCCAGGAACCTGCACCTTCACCCAGACGTTCTTGTTGTTGTGCTCCTGAAGCAGCGACAGCTTCACGTCGATACCGATGACGGAATCGTGAAACTTAGGCAACTTCGACAGTTTCTTCTCCACGAAATCCAGAAGCTTCTGGTCTGCATCGAAACGGATGGACTGAATTCTAATC
>CAVBPI010000358.1:0-2813 GCA_963596955.1 bacterium
GCATATTCTCGCCGGCTGCGGACAGGACGGCCTCAGACAAGGAGAACAGTCGCCGGTTTGCCGCGGATCTGCTGCGCAGGGCATTGGAATCGCTTCCGGAGAGCTGCCGGATGATGTTCCGGATGTTCTATTGGGATAAGCTGAGCATGCAGCAGATTGCGGCCGCGCTCGGGCTGAAGAACGAAAACACTGCAAAGACTACAAAAAACAGGTGTATGAATAAGTATAGCGACATAGCAAGAAAACTGATGGGCAATGACGCCGATGCCGAGGAGATGATCCGTGAGGCGGTGGAACGTGACTGCCTGACTTCCCTGTTCTCGGAACTGCGCGACAACACCCTTGCCTCGGCAGCCTGCAACGAGAACGGCGACCGTCTCAGACTCGATGACGCGGACTGGGCCGCCGGGATTGATTTCGACGCCCTGGATTCGGAAATGTAGTTTTTTTTGTGTTTACCTTTTGGCGGAGGATGCATTATTATGTCGAAAGACAAAAAATGTTTCACCAATAAAAGTTAAATGCAATGAAAAAGTTTATTCTTATCTGTGTCGCAGCACTCTCTGCAATCATTCTCTGCTCGGCTGCGGCCGCAAACATGGCCGATTCCAAGGTCACGCTCTCTCACAAAAATCTGAGCTACACAATGTCGCTCGACGCCGCGGTCATGGTCTATCGCGCCTGCCCTGAGGACCTCCGCGACGGAATCCGTCAGGCTCTGATTGCCGAGCACGCCGAGAAGTGGAACGACCTGTCCGTCTCCCAAGGTAGCAGCTACGGACTCACCTACCGCTTCGACGGGGTGAACGAAACTTTCGACGCGAAGTACGAGAATTTCTCGATGAATGTGACCGGCATCACGAGCGCCGACATCCGCAGCATATTCTCTCTGAACAAGTAACGAACTCTTCTGAGGCCTCCTGCTCCGAAAAGCGTTGCAGGAGGTTCTTTTATTTAGAATTTGGCGGCAAAAGGCGCTGGCCTGAGTGCCGCCGGCATAAAAATGCGAGTTATATGAAAAAGGGTACCAAAATCACACTGATAATCATAGCCTGCGGTCTGGCGGCACCTGTCGTTGTCCCCCTCATCCTGGTCGCGGTGCTCCTGATTGCTTTAGCTTTTTCTCATGAGCCTTATTACGAGCATCCGAAACTGGACAAAAGCGACAATCTGCCGGCATATACAACGACCGAAGACTTCTATAAGCTGACAGGGGTCGAATTTCCGGAAATTGTTACGGTGGATTCATTATTCTATGACGAGGGGTGCCTTAGGGCGAATATGTGGAACGAACACAAGTTTGTTTCATCCCACAACAAACTGCCCAAAAGCTTTTACAAACGGCTGGATGCCGCCTGCGAGAACGACCCCGGCCATTGGACAAAAGGTCCCGGACGATTTACCGACTGGGCATACAGGGGCCTTGGAATGCAGGTGGACACATCGGCCGTCACCTACAGATATTGGGTATATCCGAGCGGGAGTGAAAAGGTTGACCGCAGCAAGGATGTTTGGGAAAGGGACGACTGGGACGGAACATTCGTGTCCGTGGAAATTCAGAAAGACACAATCTATCTGCTGGACGGGTGGCTGAGGTAGGAGATTCCACAGCCAGCCGCCGATGGCGGATATGTAGTGGCGAGGTATTATGCTCGTTCCATCTGTTTACGAATCTTTAGAAATTCGATGGCATTGAGCAGTAGTTCATTTTCGTTTTCGAGGCATACGCGAAATAACGAATCTGAGGCACCATTTGCTTCCAGTACATCCATTTCGGCGCGAAACGGGTAATCATCAAGCCAGACGAAGGGTTTGCTGAAGTCTATTCCTCCTGTTTTCAGTACTTTCCATTCGGTCGGCTTAACCGACGAGAGTTTTCTGACAATGCACTCGGGCAAATATTCTGACAGATATTCAATTGCTGTCACCGAGTCTCCCTGGCAATGTGTCGTAAGCCAATAGCAATCGAATTCGTCGATTATATAATCTATGAACTCGCCGACGTTTTCTGCCGGAGCTTGGGTTGCATAGTCCAGCAACACGCCATCTATGTCAATGTATAAATTCATTATAATTGATGAGAAGTTATTCATACAATTACACGCCGCGGAATTCATTCAACAGTGCCTTCACCACCGCGCTTATGTCCCGGTAGGTCGTCTCGAAGTCCCCCGAATACCACGGGTCGGCGACGTCGCGCTCCTCTCCGACAAGGGACATCAGCAGCCGTACCTTCCCGTCGGGATCGGGCATGAGCCTTTCAAGCCAGCGCAGGTTGTTGCGGTCCATCACATAGATGCGGTCATAGTGCCGGTAGTCGTCGCGGGTTATCCGGCGTGCCTCGCGGCGCTCAAAAGGAATACCATGCCTCCGCAGGGTTTCCTTCGCAGGCGGATACATATCATTCCCGATTTCTTCTGTCGAGGTCGCAGCCGAGGCAATTTCATACTCCCCCGAAAGCCCGGTGTCCGCAACCGCCTTCTTCATAATGAACTCCGCCATCGGGCTGCGGCAGATGTTCCCGTGGCAGACGAAGAGTATCTTTTGAGTTTTTTGTGACGGCATATATCATGTTACTTTAGTCGAATTTTTGTGCAGATTTGCAGTAAATCTCGGATAGAATCATTCCACTCACAAAGTTAGCAAAGATTTTTTAGTCTCAGGAAGTTTACTTTCCAGAGAATCCCACATTATTATATAGACGCGGGGCGGACCTCAAGGTCCGTTTCGATGTCAATTGTGTGAAATTTATCACAATACCCCGCACTATATGGCGAATTTTCCCTATATTTGCGGTGTTGCCCTCGGGCGAC
>CAVBPI010000359.1:0-1599 GCA_963596955.1 bacterium
AAAGCCGCTGAAAATCAGCGGTAAAGAACTTGTGCGCGGAAAAGTGGACGCGTACATAAGCTTCGATACTTCCATTTTTTATAACGCCATCTGGCATTCCGGAATTTTTTACAAGCATTGCAACATAATCCCGGAAGAGGAAATACATAAACTCTTCCAAAATTGTTGAACGAATTTTACTTCTTGAATCGAACCCCTCTTTGCTCTCAATTTTATTTGTCTCAAAAAACTGATAGTACGAGTTGAGCAAATCAACTCGTTTTTTTATGCTATCGTTTATCTTAATTTTATCTTCGTCACTTAATGAGTTGCAATCTATTGATGAAAAATCAACCACTATTTTGTTGTAAGCCTCCGGTGATGCCCGTCATTGAACACTAAAACTTCAGGACTACCTTCGCATAAAATCATTTTACTTATGATGACACGCGAAGAAGTGGCGGAGGTTATGACCTACTGCAAGGAGAACGGAATCTCCTACAAGGAAAGACTTACGGAACTCGGTATCCCTACATGGAAGTTCTACGACAGCAAGGCGCGATACGCCAGAGAGCAGGAGGCGTCCGAAGCCAAGGGAGAGTTCCTGCAATTGTCCGCAGGCGACACATTTATTCCCGCACCATCCTTTGCCGCCACCTCCGGCAAGAAGGTCAAAGGCGGAAATAACAGTACAGTGTCCCAGACGCTCAGCATCGAGCTTCGTACTCCCAACGGCACGGCGATGCGCATCCGGGGCGAGATGAGCCAGGACTTCGTCCAAAGTATAATCAGGGCATCCAGCAGTCATGTTTAGTCTGAACGACAGTATGCGGTATCTGCTGTACAACCGGCCCACCGACATGAGAAAGAGCTATCATTCGCTGAGTGGGATTGTGACCAACATCCTTGACTGTGACCCCTGCAACGGCGATGTGTACATCTTCATCAACAAGAGCCGGAACCGCATCAAGCTTCTTCACTGGGAGCCGGGAGGGATGGTCATCTACTCCAAGCTGCTTGAGGCGGGCACCCTTGGACGGTGTCCCGACATTGGCGGAGACAAGCTTTCTGGAACAATTGAATGGCGCGATCTGGTCCTTCTGGTTGAAGGTATCATTGAGAAGCCTGACAGTCGCAGGCAACGCCTTGAGAGCCTGAAAGAGTTGCGGAAATAGCATAATAAAATCAGCCGTGGAGTTGCATATATGGCAGTTTTTTCGTAACTTCAAGTATTGAAGAAAGTAGAAAAATGACGGTGGAAGAGCAACTGATATCAGCACTTGCCGAAGTTGAAAGACTTCGTGACGCCGTCGTCGGCAAAGATGCCGAAATATCCCGTAAGGACGCCGAAATCAAGAAACTCGGCGACACTCTCCTGTGGCTTCGCCGGAAAGTCTTTGGCAAGATGTCGGAAAAGCATCTGCCCCTTGACCCCGACCAGCTTCTCCTCTTCGAACAGGATCATCTGACTGATGAGGAACGCGCCCGGCTCAACAAAGAGGTTGAAGCGGCGGAGCAGCAGATGACCAAAACCATAACCGTCAAGGTGAAACCTTCCCGTAGGGACTTGGATACCACAGGCCTTCCTACGGAAGTCATCGATATCTATCCTGATGGGAC
>CAVBPI010000359.1:1609-2799 GCA_963596955.1 bacterium
TATCCGGAGGGCACGACCGATGAGAACGGCAGGCTCAAGGATGAATATGTCGAGATAGGCACCGACGAGTCGTCCCGCCTGGAGCACATTGCGGCCAGGACCTACATCGAGAAGACCGTCATCCACAAGGTCATGCTCAAGTCCGACAGGAACAAGGATCCGGAAGACAGAAAAATCCTCGGCGCCAGACTCCCGCTTGCACCGGTAAGCAGATGTATGGCAGGCGCATCGGTGCTGGCCGACATCATAATCGGAAAGTTCATGTATCACCTTCCGTTCTATCGCCAGATACAGCAGTACAAGGAATCGGGCATCACGATAAGCGACTCCACGATGGGAGGCTGGTATGAGGCCGCCGTGGAGAAGCTGAAACTCCTTTACGACATCCTGCGGCAGCACATCCTGCAGAGCGAGTACATCCAGATAGACGAGAGCGTCATCCCTGTTGTTGACAACGAGAAGCATAAAGCCCGCAAGGGCTATGAATGGTGCGTCCGCGATGCGATACGCGGTGCGGTCATGTTCTATTATGACCGCGGGAGCCGTGGCGGCAAAGTCGCCCGTGAGATACTCGGCGCCTATGAAGGAAGTATCCAGTGTGACGGCTACGACGCCTACGAACAGTTCGAGAAGGATGATGGCATAACCGTCTATGGCTGCTGGGCACACGCCCGCCGCAAGTTCGTTGACGCGCTCACCGAGAACAACCGTCTCGCGACAGAAGCAATATGCTTCATCCGCAAGCTCTACAAAGTGGAATCCGATGCTGACGAGGCCGGCCTGAATGCCGACGAACGCAAGGAACAGCGTCTGAAAATATCCTATCCTACGATACGTCTCTTTGAGACCTGGATGACGGAGACCTATGTGAAGGTTCTGCCGAACAGCAAGCTTGGTGACGCAATCGAATACACGTACTCCCTGCTGCCAAGGCTGTCACGTTATGTAAATGACGGGCGCATCAACATTGACAACAATCTCATTGAGAATGCCATCAGGCCCTTGGCCTTGGGCAGAAAGAACTATCTGTTCTGCGGCAATGACGCGTCCGCTTATCGTGCAGCAATCGTATACTCGCTCATCAGCACCTGCAAGGCTGCCGACATCGATCCACGAATCTGGATGGAGGACGTGCTGAGAAAGCTCCCTTACTATCAGCGGGACCAGCTGGATCTGGCGGAACTCCTGCC
>CAVBPI010000360.1:0-2266 GCA_963596955.1 bacterium
TTAGCCGCTGAATATTTCATTCAACGGATAGTTCTTCGTTCTTTTGCAGAAAATTGATTCTGACATGGAAAAGAAGGACGGGATTATGGATGAGACGAAACTTCCGAAATATGCAAGTCTCCTGAAAGATTCGGGATTCAAGGCGGTTCTCGCATCGCCGAGGAACAAGGATGTGCTGACGAAGCTGCTCAACCTCGTGCTGCCGGAAGAGAGGAAGATTGATGAGATAGAGGCCTACGAGGACAGGGAGATGTCCGGATTCACGCCGTTCAGCAAGTCTTCGAGGGTCGATATACGGTGCCGGGACATTCACGGGCGGACTTTCATCGTGGAGATGCAGCGCGAGATGCATGACTATTTCTTCGAGAGGTGTATGTGGTACGGCTCTAACAGCTACGGGCACGGACTGCCTGTCGGGGCGAAATACGACGCGCTAAAGCCGGTCTATGTGATTGCGTTCCTCGAAGAGAGGCTGCCGCACGAGGACGAGGGGCAGTGGAAGGACGGAGAATGTGTTTCCTACTATCAGATGACAGAAAAAAGGACAGGAGAGGTTGCTCCTGAAACAATTATTTGTATTTTTGTCGAGCTGGGAAGATTCATCGCGGGCGAGAAAGAGCTGTCTGACAGCTTCGGGAAGGCCTGCTATGTGTTCAAGAACTCTGACAAGTGGGACGCGGAGAGCGTTCCGGAGGAGATTCTTGGAGACGATGTGGCACTGGAACTTACACGGGCCTGTGAGGTGGCTAACTTCCCTCCTGATGTCAAACTTAATTATGTAAGGGATATGTTTACGGAAATGGACTATCACGCCGAGATGGACGAGGCTTTCAAGAGGGGTGCACGACAGAATGCCCGTGAAAACGCGAAAAAATTTATTGTTGCAGGTGTTCCGATTGATGTAATAGCTTCATGCACCGGATTGAGCGTCATGGATGTTCAGGCTCTTGCACACTAAAAAGGTCTGCGAACTATGATGATTCGCAGACCATAAGAATTGCTGAATTGAGACCCGATTGAGTTTTCTTGTATGATTGCCAGCTAGTCGAAAGGCATCACAATGCTGTCTTCAAGAATATCTCCGGCATCGGTTGTCATTCTTACAGTGATGGTGTGCTCTCCGGCCTCGGCAGGTCGTGTCTCGAAACACAGGATTCCGATAGGCCATGTCCAGTCGTGCCCGAGAAGAATGAGGTCTTCCAGTCGCAGCTCATTCGCCATCTTGTCAATAGGATAGCAGGTCGCGTCAGTTTCGCCGCGAAACCATTCTTCCCCGAAATATATGGGCATCACGGACTTGAATGGTTCGGAAACATCACTTGAACTATAATGATAGTATTGGGAATATCCGCTCCGGATAAATTTGTACGGCGACCATGACATAAAGCGAACTATGTCAGATAATCCTGTTCCTGCCGTATGATTCGAGTCGTAGTCTTTGTCGGAGATTATCTCTATTGATGTGAAATCTTTGTCAATATATTCCAGACTTTCAGATGCGAGATTTCCAAGGAAATTGCGGTATTTGTTGTAATTCAAGTCATCGTGTTTCCTGCACAACCTGTCATACTCCTCTTTTTCTTCCCCGGTGCTGAAAATGCTGAATTCCACCATAGGCGTGTCATTCCCGGGACAGATTATGATGCATTTCAAATCTGCCGGTATCCGAGACGCTTCGTCCTCCTGTGTCGGCAGCAGCCTTATCGTTCCGAGATTGCTGTAGCATGAAACATAAGACCGGCACAGTCTCGGCTTATACACATCACAACCGCAAAGCAGCAGAACCGCAAGAATCCAGCAACTAATTATTCGTTTCATCAGTCTCTGATTTGTTAGGATTGTCGTATGTTATGGTATTAAATGCATGCCAATATTTCTCGTCCATACCTTTCCCGAATGCATCACTTATTACGGCTTCGTTTGTCTTGAACACTCCTGAAGTAAAATATCCGTTGCATTTCCCGTGCCAACCCCAATTACAATGAACCAATGTCTGGTGTTCTGTTATTGCTCCGGTGCTTGCTACACGTTTTCTTTTCATATAACCGTCTATGACCCAAGCATGGCCGCTAAATACTTTCGCAATTGCAGACATAAATACAGGACACCCGTTCTCAAGAGACTTGATGACCAAGTCTTCGTCATATCCCCATTTAAATGTTACATTTTCATAACCAAATGTTGATAGGCATTTCTTTGCTCCCGAAGGCCAGGCAAAGCCCCATGTTTGTCCGAAAATAGAATGATATTTTGTACCGCACCAACC
>CAVBPI010000360.1:2276-2786 GCA_963596955.1 bacterium
ATATTGACAATAAACTTGGCAATCATTTCTTTGTCTATATCGGAACCTGTGTTTTGTGGGTCGCTGTAAGAATACAAGTTCTTAATTGCCTTGTAGTCAATATCTATGCCATTGCAGGCAAAGGGTGCAGGATATTCGTGATAGGCCATGATTTGAGAAATGGCAATGCATACACATCCTGCCGGAGCGGTTTTCTTCCATATCAGTCCAACCTCGGGGCAATATTTGTTGAACAGTTTATCTTTGCCTTCTTGTGTCCAAGCTGTATTCATCATCCTCGGCACTTCTTTCTCAACTTCCCATTTGTATGTAACTGGTGTCGATGAAGAGCCGCCGCTGCTCCCGCCCGTATTTGTCTCATCCAAGCGTAATTTAGCGTCTGCATATCGGAGACATTCTTGATTGACAATTCTATTGATCTGTGCCAAAGCTCCGGAATTAACCATTTCGTTGTATTCCTCAACAGTCAGGTCGTCGTTTTCTGTCGGTGTCAACTCATCATCGGCACTT
>CAVBPI010000361.1:0-2766 GCA_963596955.1 bacterium
GTCCCGGAACTGAAGGTCAACAAGAAATACGCCGACAACATCATGGCGGAAGCCTCAGGCTCGTCGGAGAAGTCGAAGAAGGAGGCCGAGTCGTTCGTGAAAAAGAAGCAGGAGGCGGCAAAATGGTTCGTCGATGCGCTGAAGCAGCGTCACACCACCCTGATGACGACGATGCAGGCGATACTCGATTATCAGCGGGAATATTTCCTCGACGGAGACGAGACGAAGATAAAGCCGATGATACTCAAGGATATACCCGACAAGACGGGATATGACATCTCGACGGTCTCGCGCGTGGCCAACAGCAAGTACATAGAGACGCATTTCGGCATATTCCCCCTCAAGTACTTTTTCTCCGAGAGCATAAAGAACCAGGCCGGCGAGGACATCTCCACCCGCGAGCTCAAGAAGATTCTCCAGGAA
Source organism: bacterium (assembly GCA_963596955.1). Lineage (GTDB taxonomy): Bacteria > Bacteroidota > Bacteroidia > Bacteroidales > UBA932 > Cryptobacteroides. The sequence continues at coordinate 424 of CAVBPI010000361.1, forward strand.
ATCATCGATGGCGAGGACAAGCAGAAGCCGCTCACCGACGACGAGATTGTCGATATGATGAACGCCAAGGGCTACAATGTCGCCCGCCGCACCATCGCCAAGTACCGCGACCAGCTCGGCATCCCGAAATCCCGTATGCGCCGCGAGATATTGTAGTATTCACTGATTGCATTTTCCTTCATGAGCGAAGCTTGCGAACGAAATTTTCGCAGGCTCGCCGTATATTTGTATCGTTAAACGATGTGTTGATATGGAAAGAAGGAATTCTAACGTAATGGTGGCTCTTGACGGGATTATCAGAACTTTGGAGGAGACGTCCTCAAGTTCGGAAGGCAGATTCCCGGGGCGGGAGCGGAAGGTGCTGAACCTCAGTCCGGAAAAACTGCGGGAGGCCGGGGATGACATCAGTCTTGTTGGACAGGCTCTGGAACTCAATGAGCGGCAGGTTCTGCTTTTTGCCGCGATTATGGAACTTGGCGGCGGCTCTAATGTCGGGGCGCAGCAGCTCTCTTCGTATTTCAATGTCAGCTACATAAAGTTTCTTTCGTATCATCCGGACTTACAGGAACTTATGGACAGGTGGCTCGTGGATATGGATGTCCACGGAAGTTCCGGGAATTTCTACACCGTAAATGCGGATGCCCTTGACTCGATTGTCCGCACTAACTCCTACAGGCGGCCTAAGACCACGGGGCTGAACACGATGGCGATTCTCCGCCGCATCGGCAAGCTGCTTGAACGCAGGAATGACGGCTCCCTTGACGACGACAGGCTGCTCCGGCAGCTTGACAGCCTCATCGGCGACAATCCTTCGACCTCCATCTCGACGGCTTTTTCCAAGCATTCCATTGAAAGGCTGAACAGATATGAGCGCATAACCTTCTATGTGATGTGCAGCCGCTACTTCGACTGCCAGGACGACATGATTGGCTGGCACAACATCGAGGATTATGTCTCCGAATCCGGACTGGACACACTCAGGGCGATGTATGTCAATGAAGACCTCTCCATGCAGCAGGAGGGGCTCATGGTCTATTCCTCAGATAACGGGGTCATCGACAAGACATATTTCAAGATAAGCGACGGCGTGAAGGCCGAGATTTTCGCGGATGCCGGCGGGCTGCAGTCGAAGAGAAGCCCTCTTCAGGGCAGGATGGCCTACGGGGACATAGTCAGGAAGGAACTGTTCTATGAAGACGAGGACGGCAGGCGCGTGTCCGAGCTGAAGGCCCTGCTCACCGACAAGGGCTACCGCAGAATCTGCACGGCTCTGAGAAAGAACGGGATGCGTACAGGACTGACCTGCCTCTTCTACGGCGCGCCGGGAACCGGAAAGACCGAGACAGTCTATCAGCTTGCCAAGGAATGCCGCAGGGACATCTATCCGGTCGATGTCACCAAGCTGCGCGACTGCTATGTCGGCGAGAGCGAGAAGAACGTCAAGGCTCTTTTCGACAACTACCGTCAGGCCGTGCAGAACAGCAAGGTGGCTCCGATTCTGCTGTTCAACGAGGCCGACGCGATTTTCGGCATACGTCCGGAAGGCGCGAGGAGCGGCGTCGATAAGATGGAGAACAGCGTGCAGAACATCATCCTGCAGGAGATGGAGAAGCTCGACGGCATTCTCATAGCCACGACCAACCTCACGGACAACCTTGACAAGGCCTTCGAGCGCCGCTTCCTCTACAAGCTGAAGTTCAACCGTCCCTCCGAGAGCACGATGGCGAAGATCTGGCTTTCGATGATTCCCTCCCTCACCCGGGAACAGGCCGGCCGCCTTGCCTCCGCCTTCAGCCTCTCCGGAGGCCAGATTGAGAATGTCGCCCGCAAGCGCCTGATGCACTCGATTATCACGGGTTCCACCCCGGACTTCACGGCCATTGAGGAATGGTGCCGCGACGAATGGATAGGCGAAATATCCTACCGCCGCAAAATCGGGTTCTGATTGGGTCGAGTTATCTACTAATTCACTGTAGAAACTTACACTTGGGCTTCAAAGTGTTCTGAACTGTTTGAAAATACTTACATTTGTACTCCTTTGTGTCGGTTGGCACATTGATTTTACAAAATTTAACAAGTATTTTTATGTTATTCCATGTTTATGGAGACATGGCTTTCTGGCAGTGGATTGCCATGCTCGGAGTCCTCGTCGGACTCATACTTCTCAACGAATTTGCAAGGAGGACAAAATTCGGCGGAGCCGTGATGTTCTTCGCGCTTCCTCTGGCTCTGACGGCCTATTTCGTCGCGATTCGGATCGGTGTCGCGACCGGTGCGGAATGGGCGCTGAAGAACCAGACCTATCTCTACATGAACGGCTAGTTTCATTATGCCAAGCTCTAT
>CAVBPI010000362.1:0-2765 GCA_963596955.1 bacterium
GTCCAAGCCTGCCCCGCCAGCATGACGGGAAAATTTATATAGAATTTAATCAATTCAAACCCTGTTGCGTTTTTTCATAATCATCCAACGCCGAAGCCATGAGGGCACGGCCTTTCTCGGCGATTTCCTCGCCCTTGGCGTAGTCGGTGATGGTGCTGTATGAATCGAAGCTCATCTTGACGAGGATGTCCGGCTTGTACATCTGGAGCTGAAGGTTGGCTATGGTGCGGAGCATCAGGGAGAAGGTGCGGGAGAGAATGGAGTAGTAGTTGTCGTCCTCAAGGAAAGGCATCTTCTCGGCCGCGGCCTTGCCTTCGAGTTCCTTGACCTTCTCGCCGGCGGAACGGCCTTTCTGAATGACCCGCTGCGCCTCGCCGCCCACCGCCTTCACCATGTCGAGGACGGAAAGTCCCTTCTTGGTTGAAATCGGGGCGAGGATGGAGGCAATCTCGTCCTTGAGCTCCGGGTCTGCCTCGCGAGCCTTTTCGAGCGCGGTGATGTAGCCTGCAATCTTTTGGGAATCAAGCTGGTTCACATCGAAAGAAACGAGAATGTCATGTCCGTTGCGGGGAACGATGCTGAAAGGAGCCGTGTTCACCGCGCCGCCGTCGATGAGCGTGTGGTAGCCGTACTTGACTGGGCGGAAAAGCGACGGGATGGAAATCGAGGCACGGATTGCGTCGAACAGCCTGCCTTCCTTGAAAACCACCTCCTCGCCCGTGTAGAGGTCGGTCGCGACGGCACGGTACGGGATGCGGAGGTCCTCGATGTTCACGTTCGGAACGACCTTCTTGATTGCGTCGATGACCTTCTCGCCCTTGACAAGGTAGCTTTTGCTCAGCGACACGTCCAGAAGCGACAGGAGCTTGTAGTTGTTGAGCTGGAACAGCCATTTCTTGAAGTCCTCAAGACCGCCGGCGGCATAGATTCCGCCAACGAGCGAGCCGATGGAGCAGCCCGCCACCGAGGTAATGTTGTATCCCCTGCTCTCAAGTTCCTCGATTGCGCCAATGTAGGCGAATCCGCGCGGCCCCCCGCTGGAGAGCACAAGCGCGACATCCTTTGTTCCTGACATAACCTGCCTTGTTTTCATGAATATCTCGTCTCAAACCTCGCTCACGGACTTCACATTTCCGCATAAAAAGAAATGCGCCGTCCGCGATTCCAATTTAATGGAGAGGCGGACGACGCAAAATTACGAATATTTCGATGATTATCGACTATTTCCAGTTCGGATTTTCCACAAGAGTAGGAGTCGCATCCGGAATAAAGTCATTGGTGGAATTGTTTGTATCAACCAATTTTCCGTTTTCATCAACTCTTCTCCTCACGGACTTCCCATAACGTTCCGGGTCTTTATCTATTTTTCCGCAGTAGGTATATCCACTGTCAAGACTTTCGTCAAATGACATGGTATAAATCAATGACGTTACAGCCAAATTTACCGCATCTATCACCCATTCATTCGGCACCTTGTAGGCATTAACTATCGACATCTCAAAATCTCCGGCCAATGAGTGATTGGTATACTTCCCCTCCCATTTGTAATCAGCGAGGAATGTTTCTTTGTCGAGCGATGCCGGAGGAATGGCGATGGCATAACCGAGGAAACCTCTATCATGAAGTACCCAAATAGAAAGAGAATAGGTAAACCAGATGTCAAGATTTGGAATATCCGGATTATCAATATCCGTCATTGCAGTAGTCGTTGAGTTGTCATACCATTCAAAGTCAGCATTTGAAAGATCCACCGCCTTCGGATTCGCAAGTGTATGATTTTGAGCATTATTCGCGATAATCAGTGACTTACCCGGTGCCACAGGGACATCGTTCCCCGTCCCCGGTATGCAGTAAACAGTCTGAACATCGGCGAACTTATCCTTGTTCGGCTCATGATAGTCAAACTTCTGCATTGAGTTTATCTTCGCCTCCATTATCATCAATCCGTCGGCATACAACAGTTCATCAGTATTGTTGGTAATACGAAAATACTGGTCACCATGATTCTTTTGAGGCGAGCCATTCTCTCCTGCTGCACAAGTGAAGAAAACCTCCTCAATCAACAGCTCGCCCGGCTCGATATTGCGCCAGCTCTGCTTAATGTTGAATGTCTTGACGGTCTCTCCGTCGCTGTTCTGCACGAGAACGGTAGCCTCGCGGTTGTCGTCGCCCGGGTTTGCAGCGATGTCAAGCGTAAGAGCCTTTGAATCAACATCGCGCGAAACCTCGGAAATCCAGTCACAGCCCTCGGAAATCGAGAGAGTGTAGTGCTTTGCGCTCACCGCAAGCGTCTTTTCTCCTCCGCGGGCACGCACCGCAACATCCTCCTCAGTCCTGTCCTCCGGACGCACAGGCTCGGCGTCCTGAACGAGGGCGCAATCCTCATGCTGCGCAAGTTCCTCCGGGCCGTAGCTTACCGTAATCACGGCGGTCCTGCCCTTCTCATTCTCATTGGCGTTCACCTTGACCGTGATTTCGGCATTGCCCTCGCCCTCAAGCGGTTCTACACTGTACCAAGCTTCGCCTTCCCCGGCATCAGTGGTGATGGTCCACTCGCAGTTCGCCGTGATTGTGAACGACAGCTCGGCCGCCTCGAAGCCGGTCGGGAGTTCCTGTTTGTCAATGGTAAGCTGAGGAACAAACTTTTCCTCTTCCTTTTCGCAGCCGGCAAGAACTACAAGCGCGGCTGCAAGAGCTACAAAAATCTTTTTCATAAAAATACTAAAAATTAAAACTGTTATATAAATAAATATGAATCTTTATGT
>CAVBPI010000363.1:0-2748 GCA_963596955.1 bacterium
CTCTTTGGGGCAACCCGACGGCTCCGGTGCAGAGATTCACCAACGGAAGCTGGTCCGCGATAAACACTTACGACACGGGGTGGGGATTCTACAACGGCATCCGCGCCGCGAACGAGTTCATCGCCTCCGTCGCCGAGGTCGATTTCTCACGCTACCAGACCGACCCTAACTACGAAAACTGGATGGAACAGCTCAAGTATTTCAGCCACGAGGCGAGGGCTCTGAGGGCGTTCTACATCTTCGAGCTCGCGAAAAGATACGGGGACATCGCCATGCCGACCCGCGTCCTCACCACCGATGAGGCAAACAGCCTCGGCAAGACGGCATTTGCTGATGCGGTGGCCTTCATCGTCAGCGAATGCGACGAATGCGCGGCCGTTCTCCCCGCATCCTACGAAGACCAGCCCTACAAGGAAGTCGGGCGCGTCACAAAGGGCTTCGCGATGGCCCTGAAGACCAAGGCCCTGCTCTATGCGGCAAGTCCGCTCCACAATCCGGGCGACGACAAGGAACTCTGGAAGAATGCTGCAAGGGCGGCCCTCGAACTGATTGATTCCGGGCTTTATACACTCGAAACCGGGGACAAGTGCAACAACATCACTTCGCGCGAGAACATATTCGTCCGGAGGAACAACAACAGCTCGTCCTTCGAGGCAAACTGCTTTCCGCTGAGGTTCATGTACGGCTCGCGCGGCTCGGTGCAGAACTGCATCTATCCGACCGAGAACCTCGCCTCCGCGTTCAGGACAGTGAACGGCTTTGCTGTGACGCTCACCCGGGGCGGCTACACCAGCGCCGACCCCAAGTTCAATCCCAAGAAGCCATACACCAACCGCGACCCGAGAATGGCGAGGACGCTCGTCTGCGACGGTTCGGTGTTCAAGGGCTCGGCAATCGAGACCTTCGAGGGCGGTCAGGACGCCGGTGAGGTACTTCAGGGATATACGCCGACGGGGTATTACCTCCGGAAATACGTCATCGAGAACACAAGCTTCGACCCTAACGCGAAGGCTACATACCGTCATCATTGGGTGGTGTTCCGTTATGCGGAGACTCTGCTGAGCTATGCCGAGGCCATGGTCGGGGCGTTCGGGAATCCGGACTACAGCGACGACGAGTTCACACGCTCCGCAGCATGGGCGCTGAACCGCGTGCGCAGGAATGCAGGTATGCCGGAGTGCAACGAGAAGGTCGAGAGCCGGTTTCTTGACGAAGTCCGCAACGAGTGGAGGGTGGAGTTCGCGTTCGAGGACCACAGGTTCTGGGACGTGAGGAGGTGGCAGCTCGGGCCGGACACCCAGATTGACATCTATGGCGTGAGCATCGTGAAGAGCGGCAGCGACAAGACATATTCGCAGAAGGACTGCGACACGAGGAAGTGGAACAACAGGATGAACCTCTACCCTATTCCGCAGTCGGAGCTGGCGAAGAACAGCAACTTAAATCCACAAAATAAGGGGTGGTGATTTGAGTGTCTTTTGGGCCATATTTTCCCCTTTTGTTCGTCATTTGGACCCACCAAACTCCTCACAAAGAGTGAAAAATCTGACTCCAAAATACATCTCAAATCTCTAAGATGACATATAATAACCACAAAATTTTTATTATTATGAAAAGAACATTTTTAATTTCGACAATCGTTCTGGCGGCGGCCGTTCTTTCGGTTTCGTGCCAGAAGGAGCAGGAGCAGAAGCCGTCAAAGAAACTTGAGTGCACGGCACAGGAGAGCTACACGGTGGCTGCAACTTCGGCAAAGTCCGTATCGTTCGACATCGCGGCGAACACTCCGTGGACAATCACGAGCAGCGAAGACTGGTGCAAGGTCACCCCGTCAAGCAGCAAGGAAAGCTCGCTCGCGGAGACAATCATCGTGAAGTTCGAGGACAACACGGGCACGGCATCACGCGAGGCCACTCTCACAATCGAGGGTGAAGGCATCGAGAAGCCGACTCTCGTGAAGTTCATTCAGGCTGTACCGGGCAAGATTACCGTAACTCCTTTCACCGAGAAATTCGCGAAGGAGGGAGGCAAGCAGACGTTCACCGTCGTTTCCAACAAGCCGTGGGCAGTGACCGCCGCACCTTCAGACTGGCTCACTTTTGAACCAGCTTCCGGAGAGGCTTCAGACCAGCCCGTGACAGTGACCGCAACTGCGAAATACACCGACGGAAAGGGACACACCGCCACTGTCACCGTCACGAGCGAGGACGCTTCAAAGTCATTCGAGGCTTCAATCGAGGGACTGGTGTTCGAGGTTGAAGAACTTGAAGAAGGCGAGAAAGTATTTGACTACAAGGGCGGCGCGAAAGAAATCAAGGTTGATGCGAACATCGACTGGAACGTCACCGTTTCCGATGAATATTTCACCGTAAGCAAGACAGAAGCCGGCGTCAAGGTAGAGGCTCCAATGTCAAAGTGGTTCGGAAGGAGGAGCTTCACCGTGACCGTAACTCCTGTCACGACAATCGATGGCGTTGAGCCTGTGGTCATTGACATGGCAATCGCACCGGCATCATACATCGACAACAGCGACAAGTCTGCCTACACGCTCAACGAAGACGGCTCTGTTACTCTGACTATCGCGGAAAAGAATGAAGACGCAAAGAAGAACCAGGCCTTCATGAAGACATTCGACGAGTACAAGTACGGAAACTTCGTCTGGGAATTCAGCGACGTCAAGCTCACGGAAGGCTACTTCTGCGTGAACAACTGGAACGGCCCGTTCTACCTTATGCTCAAGTATGGCTA
>CAVBPI010000364.1:0-2707 GCA_963596955.1 bacterium
GTGACACAGCGGGCTTCTCCGGCCTTGAGGGAAACATCCATCCTGTGCTCCGACATCAAGAACATCCTGTCGCAAATCCGAACATTCAGGCCGGCATCCACCTCCGGAAGAAGCAGGACCGGAATCCCGCCGGACAACCCTTCAGAATCCGTGCAGTTCACGACGACGCGGTTGCGTGAGGTCTTGACCTCATAACGGTTCTGAGACCGAAGCCATGAAAATGAGCCGGTAACGGGAGATTCGGAAGATATTGAAACGGAGACGATGCCGGAACTGTCCCCGCACTTGAGAGTCAGCAGTGAATAAGGAGCAGTGAAATGAAGAACTGCCCCGTCGCCTTTTTCCCATTCGCAGAACAGGGGGATTGACGAATATTCCGCTGCCTTTGATAGTATGATTGTCTGCGGAAGACGAATGTCGCTGTATGGTGAGCTGCCGGTGAATGAGGCGGATGACTCATTCAGGAGAGCGGCCGCATAAGTGCCGAAAGGAGATTCCTCTACATCGACATAGTAACCTCTATCATTCCCCCCCCCACTCAGTCCGGGCGGAAGACATTACAGGATAGTCTTTACTGCCGATCCTAACTGTTCTGCCGGAGAGGTCGCGCGACAGGATTCCGCATTGGAAGAACTCATCAGGAATCTTGTCTATACTCACACGGAACCTGACCTTTCCGTTCACAACCGCAAGTTCATTCTCCTTATCGGGCTCTGTGCCAGGCGCGTACGGGACATCCGGCACCGCCTTGCAGGAGAGCAGCATAAAGACCGGCAGCAGAAATGCCGCCAGTCGCTTGGCTATCAATGAGGTGTCAGTTGAAACGATGTCCATAAATCCTGTTTCGTCCGTAAAATTCGGCGCAAGTTACAAAAATTTCAACAAATTGCAAGACAGATCCAAGATTAGATTATCGGCTAATTGCTTCCCTTTCCGGGCTTGAGATTGACGAGAGCCTCGACGACATTCACGATGTAGTCCCCAATCTTCTCGCACTCGACAATCAGATCCATATAGGCGGAACCCGTCGCGTACTCATATTTCCCCTCGTTCAGGTCGATGATGTTCTGTTCCTTGAGGTTATTGCGCATCTCGTTGATGTTCTGCTCCGTGTTGAGCGTCATCTTGAGGTCCCCGACGTGCTGGCCGTTGTCCTTGAGAATCGTCGCCATCTGGTCGAACGCCGTGCGGACGAGGTCGAACATCGCCGCGAAATTCTCGTTCATAGACTGCGTGAACACGATATGATTCTCGTTGCGGCGCTGCAGGATTCGGGCCATATTGTAGTAGCTGTCACCGATGCTCTCTATTTCCGAAATCTCGCGGAGCTTGGCCTGAATCGAGTGCTTGGACTCGTCGCTGAGCCGGCCGTCCGCGACCTTGCTCAGGTAGGCGGCAATCTCGACCTCCATGTTGTCGCTTATGTTCTCATATTTCTGAACCCTGAGGAACAGCGACGAGAACTCGTCCTGATCCGTCTCCGAGAACATCCGCTGAATCATCTCGTGCATCCTGTATGTCCTGTCGCTCATGAGGACTATCTCCTTGTGAGCCTGAAGGATGGAAAGTTCCGAAGTTGACATGAGGCCGCCGGAAATGAATTCGAGATGAGACTTGCCGTCGTCCTCCAGATTGTTCTCCTTCCGTGACGGAACGAGGAAAGTCACCGCCTTGACATAGAAGTTGGTGAACCATATCATTATGATGATATTGACGAGGTTATACACCGTATGGTACATCGAGAGGCCGAAGGACACGAAATACTGCATCGACGCGAACTGTGTCGCAACCGCCGCATTGGCCTCTATGCTCTTGTCAATCGTCCCGTCTGCAAGCGATGCCACGAGAGCCGGATCCGCGGACTCGGTGAATGCGTAGAGGGCATTCGGGTCGCCGACGCAGCCGTTCGTAATCCACACGATGAACTTTATGAACGGGTTGTAGAGCGCGAGCATCCAGATTGCGCCGAGAATGTTGAACAGCAGATGTCCCGCAGCCGCGCGCTTTGCCATGACGTTTCCGGAGACGGAGGCGATGATCGGCGTGATGCAGGTTCCGATGTTGCCGCCGAGAACCAGCGCGCAGGCAAGGTCGAAGGAGACCCATCCCTTGCTGCACATGATGAGCGCAATCGCGAACGTCGCGCTGGAGGCCTGCACGACCATCGTCAGCAGCATTCCGGCGAGCGCGAAGACCAGCACGGACCAGAATCCCATGTCTGACCAGCGCCGCAGGGTGTCAAAGACCGCCGGATTCGCCTGCAGGTCAGGCACGGAGTGGTTGAGATAGTCAAGGCCGAGGAAAAGGAGCGCGAAGCCGATGAGGAACTCGCCCCAGTTCGTGTAGGTGGATTTTTTCATAAAAAGAAGCGGCACCCCGAACGCGAAAAGCGGTACGGCGAATGTCGCTATCTCTACCTTAAATCCGAAAAGTGAAATGATCCAGGCCGTGAACGTTGTTCCAACATTGGCGCCGAAGATGACCGCCATTGACTGCTGGAGCGAGATGAGGCCGGCATTTACGAAAGAGACAATCATCGTTGTCGTTGCCGACGAGGACTGCACGAGCGCGGTGATGAAGATACCGGTCAGAGCCCCGAGGAACTTGTTGTTGGTCATCAGCGCCAATATGTCTCTCAACTTGTTTCCGGCCGCCTTCTGCAGACCCTCACTCATGAGCTTCATCCCATACAGGAACATCCCGACGG
>CAVBPI010000365.1:0-734 GCA_963596955.1 bacterium
CGCAGAGCGCCCGCGGACGGAAACCGAGGGCACAGCGCCGTCCTGGCCTCCGTTCCCGGCGTCATGCCAGATGCTGCTCAGCGCTGCCGCGGCCGCGGGCGTCGTGAACTTTCTCGGGGAACAGGGCATCAGCGCATGGGTGAAGTGGCCGAACGACGTGTATGTCGGCAGAAACAAAATCTGCGGAATACTCATTGAGCACAGGACAGACGGGAATGTCCTGAAATCCAGCATAGTAGGAATCGGGCTGAACCTCAATCAGACAGCGTTCCCACAGGAGCTTGTCAATCCCGTTTCGGTGGCCTCCCTGACAGGAAAAAGGCTCGACATTGACGCGAGCCTTGAACATCTGTGCGGAATCCTTGCGGAAAAAATCAGCTCAGCCTATCGCGAGCTGCCTCATCTGCGCGATGTAATCGCCCGGGCACTCGCTCCTGAAGATGGCGCTTCCGGCGACGAAAATCTCCGCGCCTGCTTCGCTCAGTGCGTGAACGTTCTCCTTTGACACACCCCCATCAACCTCAATCGGACGGACCGTTCCGGCCTTTTCCATATATTCCCTCAGCCTGCGGATTTTTCCGTAAGTTTCGGGTATGAACTTCTGACCGCCGAATCCGGCAAAGACGGACATTATCAGGAAATAGTCGGCGTTCTCCAGATGCGGAAACAGTCGCTCCACCGGTATGTCCGGGTTGATGACCAGCCCGGCCTTCGCACCCGCCGCACGGATGCCG
>CAVBPI010000365.1:815-2691 GCA_963596955.1 bacterium
GCCTTCGCCCCCGCCGCACGGATGCCGGCGAGGATTTCATCCGCCTCGGCGTCGCTTCCGACCGCTTCGAGATGGAAGCTGACCATCGAGGCCCCGGCCCTGACGAACTTTTCGGCGTACTTTTCGGGATGCACAATCATCAGGTGCACGTCCAGAGGCTTGCGAGCCTGTTTCGCGATGGCTTCCACGACCGGAAAGCCGTAGGAGATGTTTGGAACGAACGTGCCGTCCATCACGTCGAGATGGAACAGGTCAGCGTGATCGTTCACCATTGCGACATCCTTTCCGAGATTCAGGAAGTCGGCCGAGAGCATCGAGGGGGCTATTTTTATTTTACTCATATATTCTGCACAAAGATTTCTCCGCTCCACTGCGTTCCGGTCGAAATGACAGGTGAGGGTGTTCCGGTCGAAATGACAGGTGAGGTCACCGGGAGGGAACAGTGGGAGTTCATTGCGGAAATGTTTCCTAATTATGTAACACGTCGACGAGAAGGAGGGTGAACTTGTCAAGCGAAGCGAGGTCGAGGCGTTCGCCGGGGGCGTGGACGCCACGAAGGGTCGGACCGAACGAAATCATGTCCAGGTCGGGATATTTTTCGAGGAACAGTCCGCATTCGAGACCGGCGTGGATGGCCTTGACGGCCGGCTCCGTACCGAAGAGCTTCTTGTAGGAAGCCACACAGCGGCGGAGAATGTCCGAATCAAGCTTCGGCTTCCATCCCGGATATTCCCCCTCGTGGGTGACCTCGGCGCCGGCAAGCATAAAGACAGCCTCGACCTTCGCCGCCGCGGCCCTGCGAGCGGAATCTATGGAGCTGCGCTGGCTGGTGTCTATGCGCACCTTGTCACCTTTCTGCATCTTGACTGACGCGAGATTGGTCGATGTCTCGACGAGGCCCGGGATGTCGGCGCTCATCGCAAGCACGCCGTGAGGGGCGGCATAGAGGCCGCTGATAAGCCTGTGGGCGGTGTCACCGTTGATAGCCATCAAAGGAAGCGGCACGGATTCCAAGGCAAAAGACAGATCCGGCTCCGTGGTCGAGAACTCCCCTTTCACATCCGCGGCGAATCTGTTCCAGAGCGACTTGAACGCCGCCTCGTCTCCTGTAATCGCAACTATGGCCGTGGCCTCGCGCGCAATGGCGTTGCGCTTATTGCCGCCGTCAATGCTGCAGAGAGCCAGCTTGAAGTCGTCGGATGAAAGGCATTCGTAAAGGAATCTGGAGAGCAGCTGCACCGCGTTTGCGCGTCCCTTGTTGATGTCGTCTCCGCTGTGTCCGCCGATTCCGTTGAACACCCTGACCTGAAACGGCGTCAGGTCGTGAGAGAGCAGCGGCACAGGGTTGTACTCGAATACCGCCGTGGTGTCTATTCCTCCGGCGCAGCCGACGAAGAGCTCCCCCTCGTCCTCGGAGTCGAGGTTGATGAGGGTCTTTCCTGTGATGAAGCCCGGTTCAAGGCCGAACGCGCCGTCCATTCCGGTCTCCTCGGAAGAGGTGAAGAGGCATTCCAATTTGCCGCACGGAGCCGGGTCAATGAGAGCCGCAAGCCCAGCCGCGACTCCGATTCCGCAGTCCGCTCCGAGGGTCGTGTCCTTCGCAATCATCCAGCCGTTCTCGATGACATAATCTATGGGGTCCTTCGCGAAATCGTGCTCGACTCCGGCATTCTTCTCACAGACCATGTCCGTGTGCCCCTGAAGCACTATGGTCGGTCGGTTCTCGAATCCCGGCGAAGCCTGACGGGTGATGACGACATTCCTGACGGCATCGGTCCTGTATTCAAGCCCGTGAGCCTCGGCGAATTTGATCAGATATTCGACAATCTTCTCCTCATGCCCCGATTCGCGGGGTATGCGCGTGATTTCCTTGAAG
>CAVBPI010000366.1:0-2680 GCA_963596955.1 bacterium
CGGCAGGCTTCCGTCGGCCACCATGCTGACGACTCCTGTCTTCTCGGCTGCGCTCAGACCCGAGTGGAAGCATTTCAGGCACATGAAGAAATGCTTGGAAAGCCTGTCCTCCAGCTGCCGGCTCAGCGCGATTTCAGGCACGAGGTAGAGAACGTTCTTTCCGAAGGCCAGCGTCTCCTGAGAGAGCTTCATGTATATTTCGGTCTTTCCTGAGCCCGTGACCCCCTGAAGCAGAGCGGGTTTGCCTGCGCGGAATGCCGCCTTCACGCCCTCGTATGCCGCTGTCTGAGCCTCCGTCAGGCTGATGTTTCCGGAAAACGACCGGATTTCTTCCCGGAGCGGGGACTCGTTCTCCGCTTCGCTTATGGTCTTGAAGAAATCTTCATCGGGCTCCGGCAATTTCTTTATGTCCTCTTCTTCGGTCAGGCAAAGAATCTCCTCCGCGATGTTGTCGATTTCTGTCCGCAGCCGTTCCTTGACCCGTTCGAGCCGTGCCTTTCCGAGCTGTTCCTGTTTCGTCGTCAGGCGAGTCTCAAGCCTGTCGATGCGCCTGAGCCTGGACTCCCGCGCCTTTTCCCGTTCCTTCTCCAGGAACTTCTGCCTTCTGGCAATTTCAGCATTCGTGCGCCTGAGGTCGGAGACTGCCGTCCTGACATTCGTGTAGGCCATCTTATAGACCTCTCCTACGCTGCACATATAATAGGAGGCAATCTTCCTCCAAAGTTCAATCTCTTCCGCCAAAACGCACGGAAGGTCAAGCACTTCCTCAATCGGCTTCACCTTCTCCAGCTCGGTCGTCGGACTGACGTTCACCCCGCTCACCACTCCCGCATATCCCTTGCCGGCGAACTTCACCTTCACGATGCTTCCCACCCGCACCTTGCTTTCAGTGCTCGCTTTACTCTCTGCACCACACACCTCACTCTCCGCGCTCCCGCTCTTCCCGTCCTCCCTCAGGGCATAAACAGGCTCCCACTCAAGTTTGAGAGGCACGATGACCGATATGAATCCAGTTTCAAACATCCCGGCAAATATACTCAAATTATGAAACATGAAAAAAATAACCAGCATCATCTTTCTCATTCTTTTCATGTTTCTATCACATAAAACTCGCATCAATCTTCACGATGACGCGGCGATTTCTTGAATACCAATAGAGCGAAAAAATAGACAGATTCTAAGCCGGCAGGCAGGATGCCAGAATCTTGTAGATTATGACAATCAGGGGCATGTAGCGGAGGAGGTATTCGCGTATTTTCTTCATGGCCGCGGACAGCTGGTTGCGGACCACCTGCTCGCCGATGCCGAGACTTTCAGCGATTTCACGGGCGCTCATCCCCTCTTCTCGGCTCATCCGGAAAATCTGTCTCTGACGAGGGGTTAGGCTCGCCTGAGCCTTGCCGATGCCGTCGATGTAGGCGTCGTAGTCATAGGAAATTCGTGATTCCACGCTCACCGCCCTGGCAAGTTCCACCCAGTCGTGCACATTCGGATTCCGGAGCTGGCGGCGCAGTTCCTTGATGAGCGAATTCTTACAGGTGGTGAAGAGATAGGCCCGGACGGAGCGGTTCTCGTCAAGGCTTTCGCGGTGCAGCCACAGCTTCACGAGCGCCTCATGAGTGATTTCCCGCGCCGTGTCGGACGACTTCACATAGGAAAGGACAAATCTGTAGAGGGGGGGGGAATAGAGTTCATAGAGCGTCCTGAAGCCGGCCTCGCCTCCGTCCTCCCCATCCCGAATCTGTCTTATGATTTCCTTGTCTTCCATCATTTCGCCCCAAAGTTAGGAATTTTTTACCCGAAAGGGTTGATTTAATTGATTATTTTATATATTTGTACCCGAAAGGGTTGATTTTGCCCTTTGCTGTTCGAAATTCTACCCGAGCGGGTTTATTTTTATGGGATTAGGAGAATATATTCGTAACAAACGAAAGACTTTCCGGCTCACGCAGGTTGAACTTGCGGAACGCTCGGGCGTAGGCATCCGTTTCGTCCGGGAACTTGAAGCCGGCAAGGCCACGGTGCAGCTCGACAAGGTAAATCAGGTGTTGAATCTCTTCGGAGAGGAACTTCGTCCGGAAAAGATTGTTGAATGATGAAAAAGGCGGGGATTTATATTGATGACAGATTTTGCGGCGTCCTGACGGAGGATGACGAAGGCTATCATTTTCGGTATGATGCGGATTATATGGAATCGGATGGGGCAAAGGCTCTGAGCCCGACAATGCCGTTCCAAGATGAGGCATATGTCAAGGAGATGATGTTTCCGGTATTTGACGGGCTTATTCCGGAGGGCTGGCTGCTTGACATAGTGCATAAGAATTGGAAAATAGACCCTCGGGACCGGATGTCTCTGCTGCTGACTTGCTGCCGTGACTGCATCGGAAACATAAGTGTAAGGGAATATGAAGGATAAGTGTCTTTTCTGCTATAAGGAACTTGGAGACGGAGAGGTCGGATATCACCCGGAATGTGCCATACGTATGTTCGGGAAAAAGGCTGCGCCTCTTATGCCTTATTCGCGTGACAATATCGGAGCGCTTGCCTTGGAGGTGCTGAAAACAAGCGCTTCAGTTCCGGGGGTGCAGGTGAAATTGTCTCTGGACATCAACCGGGGCGGAAGAAACGAGCAGGATAAGCTCACTATTGTCGGACTTTGGGGCGATTATATTCTTAAACC
>CAVBPI010000367.1:0-2674 GCA_963596955.1 bacterium
GTCATTCCTTGTACATCAGGAATCAATATGTTCGCACTATTCAGAAATAGGCGCTGCCGGTTGTCGTATGCGAAACATAAAGACTTGGAAATGAACTTATACACGAGCTTTTCCGAACATCTGTACAATTCCTCTTTTGCACACTGCTGCAATTGCGAACGGTCAAACAATATGAAATTCGATGGTTCTCCAATCGTGAACGGAGTTATGTCTTTTCCGGTGTAAATGGCTTCCCCGCCGGCAAACGGCTCTTTTTTCAGCTTTCGTTTGTTGTCTCCCGTCACAATTCCAAGTGCCCAGGCACTGTGTGACAGGTCATCGTTGCGTTTCTCTTCAATCTTTCTGATTATGCTGTCATCAAATGAACTGTTCAGAGATATTTCAGCTCGGTCTGATATTTCCTTTATTTCCACTTCGTTTTTTTCGTCATCCTTGCAGACTGTATATCTCTGTCCGTTCACGGGACGTGTTTTCTGTACCCTTATACTGAAAAAGTCGGTAAAAACGCCATTGAATCTTTCCTGATATAAACAAACTTCACGGATTGATGCGTTTTTAAGGATATATCCCCTTATGTCATTGTGTACCTTTATCTTTAGAATGGAGGACGGCATCAGAAAGTTCAGATTCCCATTGTCTTTCAGAAATTGAAAGGACTTTTCCAGAAACAGCGAGGAGCGTTCTCCGGATTTCACGGTTGCGGATTCGTATTTGTGCAGTCTTGAGATTCCCCAAGGCGGGTTGGTGTAGATATAGTCAAATTTGAGCCCATACAACGGATTGTCTTGCCGGATTGATGAAGTCCCAAGGTAATCTGCCAGATATATATGAGGGTAAGTGAAGTCACCCTGATATTTCGCAATCAGATTGGCCTTGCATACCATGACTGCGATTTCATCCGAATCCACACCATATAACTGAGCCAAAGATTCCGCTCCGACATTGAGCAGAAATGCCCCGCCTCCGCAGCACGGATCCAGAAATGTCTGTTTGGGTTTGAGATTAATTTCCGCGAGCATTTTCATTACGATTCCATACCCCGTATAGTATTGCCCGTTGACGTTCCTGTCACCTTCCGAGAGCTGCGACTGATATATATATCCCAGCCAGTCATGCCCGTCATCATCCGTGATATCTTCTGGGACATGAAGCTCTATGAACCGACAATCCTTGTATTCTCTGATAAACTTGCCGACATTCGGGTTGTCTTTTCTTACTTTGTTCAGTTTGGCTCTGCACAGTGAATACATTATGTCTTTCAGTTCTCCGCAACAATTGCTGATCTCGGAAATCAGCGGCTCCAGACCGGACGCTACAATATATGAGTCAGGCACAATCTTTTTTTTAGATCTGCTTTTATTGGCCCTTGATTTGAGGCGTTCAGAATCCGCAGTGTTGAGTCTTGCCCAATTGCGTTGTGTCGCGGAGGATATAAGAGGTGACACAGGAATCATAAATCTCGAGTTTCGTTTCTTGCAAAGTTAATAAAAATATACGATGCCTGTACCCGGCCTTTATTTGGCCCCATTACCGAGCGCGAGCAAAATTCTTATACAATCATCAATTTCCCAGATTTCATATTTGTTGAATGCCTCCTCCAGGAACTTCTTCAGAAGTGACTTCCTTTTACATAGTTCGGGCATTTCATTCGGCTCGGCAGTTTTCATTTCTTTCGTATTTTATTTGGCTGCAATATTAAGCAGAAAAGTCAGAAATACAGTTCAATCAAAAAAAGAAACATGAAAAATTTCTCTTTTTTGAAATCGAAAATTTTTTCTTTAGGCTTTTATCGCATATATACTATGAATATATAACAAAGCGAGGACTCTTTATGCTTTGATTCTGCAATAAGATTCCTCGCTTTTGAAATTCTACCGGTCGGTCCGGCGCGGCAGACCGCATTCGGCAAGAGCGTCTGAGCCTCGTGAAGCGGCAAGCTGCTCCGGGATGTCTTACAAGTTGTCCCGTTCTATATCCTTGAAGTACTTGTAGGTGTCCAGCATCAGGCAGCCGGCGGCGAGCTCATCGCAGACGATTATGCCGTGGCGGTGGTTCTGGAGCGCCGAGAGGGTGCAGGTGTGGGAGTATGCTCCCTCGATGGCCTGCTGCACCGCGCGTGCCTTCTTGTGGCCGAACGCGAGCACGAGAACCTCCTTGGAGTCCATGACCGTTCCGACGCCTACCGTGAGGGCGAGGGCCGGAACCTTGTTCATGTCGCCGTCGAAGAAGCGGGCGTTCACGACCCTCGTGTCGTAGGTGAGGGTCTTCACGCGGGTGCGCGAGACGAGAGAGGAGAACGGCTCGTTGAACGCGAGGTGACCGTCTTCGCCGACGCCGCCCATGAAGAGGTCGATTCCGCCGGCCGCCTTTATCCGCTCCTCGTAGGACGCGCACTCGGCCTCAAGGTCGGCAGCGTTGCCGTTGAGGATGTTGATGTTCTCCTTCGGCACATCGACGTGGTCGAAGAAATTGTGGGCCATGAAGCTGTGGTAGCTCTCCGGGTGAGACTCCGGCAGACCGACATACTCGTCCATGTTGAACGTAATCACATTCTTGAACGAAACCTCGCCCGCCTTGTTCATGCGGATAAGCTCCTTATAAGTCCCGATAGGGGTCGAGCCGGTAGGCAGCCCCAGCACGACAGGCCTGTCAGTCACGGCAGCCTTCGCCTTAA
>CAVBPI010000368.1:0-2660 GCA_963596955.1 bacterium
TGATAATGGCGGGAGGATACGGCCAGCGCCTGTGGCCTGTCAGCCGAAGCAACCGCCCGAAACAGTTCCTTGACCTCGCATACATAGGAAAGAGCCTCATCCGGCACACCTACGAGCGCTTTCTGGACTTCATTCCCGAGCGGAACGTGATTGTCGTGACTTCGGCCCGTTTCGCCGACATGGTGCGGGAGCAGATTCCGGAGCTTCCGGAGGAGAACCTGCTGCTGGAACCATACACCAGAAACACCGCCCCGTGCATAGCCTACGCGACATACACGATTCTCAGGAGGAATCCGGACGCGAACATAATCTTTTCTCCGTCGGACAACTACATTTCCGACCCGGAGGTCTTCAAGAAGCTTGCGGGGAGGGCGCTCGAATTTGTCGAGGGCGCGGACGTGCTCATCACTCTCGGCATAGTTCCGAGCCGTCCGGACAGCAACTACGGCTACATTCAGGTCGTCGGCGGAAAGGGAAACATCCACATAGGCTCACCTGTCAAGGTCAAGACTTTCACGGAGAAGCCGGACAGGGCGCTGGCCAAGGTTTTCGTTGACAGCGGGGAGTTTCTCTGGAACTCCGGGATGTTCGTCGCGCACGCCGCCGGTCTCAGGGACGAGATGGAGACCTACAACCCGGAGGTGACGGCGCTGTTCAAGGGATGGGAGAAGTTCATCGGGACGTCGCGGGAGAAGCCGTTCATCGAGAGGGTCTATACGGACTGTCCCTGGACATCATTCGACTACGGGCTGCTCGAACGCACGGACAATGCCTGGATTATGCCGTGTGACTTCAACTGGATTGACATAGGCAACTGGGCGTCGGTCTATGACTACAGCTCCGGCAAGGACGACGGCGGCAATGTCGTGTTTGAGAACCCCAAGCTGCTTCAGGGCTGCGGCGAAGTGCTCGCATTCAGCACGAACAAGGGCAAGCTGCTGGCAATCAAGGGTCTGGACGACTACATCGTGATTGACACGGACGACGCGCTGCTCATCTGCCCTAAGAACGACAGCGAAGTGAAGGAGATTCTTTCCGGGCTTGCGATGCCGGAATATGAGAGATATAGGTAGCGGCGCAGAAAAGGCGATCTGCGGCGTTGGACGTCTTGATGAAATCCTCACAACCATCAGGTTGCTGCGGTTTCATCTTCACCGTCAGCCTTGCATCTCATCCTTTTCTGCATCCGCTACACCGCAATTAGAACAAGCGAGAAATCTTTGTGCGTGTCAAAACGCCTAAGATTTCTCGCTTCGCTCGAAATGACAAAGTATGCCCCGCGGCTACTCGACGGCCTTGTCCATTACGCAGCGGACAGGAACAGCGCATAAATGCGAGTTAATTGTTCCTATGGTATTGTTCGTATTATTATAATAAATCATCAAAGAATAATATTGCACCTTAGTAAGACTGCCATCTTCCCCAAATGTAGGGGATACCTGCTCGCCTTTTGGATTAAACCCAATGTGCCATGACGAACCGAGAATCCAGCCCATCGCATTCATAATTGTCAAAGATTTTGCACTTGAATTTGCTGCATTGAGAAAACCACTGTTCTGATCGATGTTGAAGCCATCTTCA
Organism: bacterium; assembly: GCA_963596955.1. GTDB lineage: Bacteria > Bacteroidota > Bacteroidia > Bacteroidales > UBA932 > Cryptobacteroides. The sequence continues at coordinate 1,582 of CAVBPI010000368.1, forward strand.
TTGAGTTTGGCCGTCGTCCCAAATGTAGTCGTAGCATCGTAATACGGAGCCTTAGCATCGACATCATATCCCAAGGTCTCATTCTTTGTAATCCTACCGACTAGTGCAATATATTCTTTTGCAGTAGGGATATGCCAGCCTTTAGGACAGATTCCCTGACAGCCTTCCACTTCCTTGTAGTTATCCTTATTTAGTTCAACACCAAAGGCAGCGGATGGCTGATAAAGGAGTCCATAAGTAGCGACCAGTTCCTTGTCGAGTTTCTTGGCCGTCTTATTTACCGGATAATAAATTCCCTCCGTCGGCTTTGTTGCATCTTCGGAAACAGTCTTGCCTTCCGGAACATAGCGGAGGTTTTCAGCCATCCAGTAGTTGCCGTCCTTGAGATAGACTGCCTTGTAGGTGTTGCCGGCGGCATCGGTCACGGACGGGGCGGGAACCGTGAGCTGCACCTCCTTGGTGTAGGCGTCTGTTGAAGTCTGGTTCTCGCCAAGCAGGGTGAGCGTGAAGCTGAACACGATTTCATTCTGAATCCTGTTCGCCGGGAGCGTAATCACTATAGCCGAATGCCCCTCCTCTCCGGAAGTCGGTGCAAGCTCAACCTCGTATGCCTCGGAGCCTATGACATCGGTGGCCGTAACCTTCCAGCTTCTGTTGGCGTCGAACTCGTAGGTGAACTTACCGCCAGTGAACGGGATGTCCTTAATTTCAGTCTCATTGGTGATTTCAGGGTCAGGAAGCGGCTCCTTGTTCTCGCCGTTCTCCTTGTCGCAGCCGGTGAAGGCCATTGCCCCCCCCAGCGCAATAATTGCAAATAGATACTTTTTCATCGTCTTACAAATATTTTATAACACAAATTTCAATTCAGCCACTTTCACGCCGCCCCGGCACTTTCGCGACGCCCGCTTAACGGAGCAAAGTTAATTATTTTTCACAAAATTTTCCATTTTAGTTTGGAGAATCAAAAAATATCCCTACCTTTGCAATCCCATTTGGGAAAAGTTCATTTCACATAGTTGAAAAATTGCGGAAATAGCTCAGTTGGTAGAGCACGACCTTGCCAAGGTCGGGGTCGCGAG
>CAVBPI010000369.1:0-2653 GCA_963596955.1 bacterium
CCCTTTATGCGACAGGATGACGGATGACTCCAAGGCGACTCCGTCAGTCATGGATTTCAGAACCAGTCCATACTTGTTGCCGGCATCGGTAGATGCTATGTTGTTATCATCCCCAAGGAAATCTATCTTGCTGTCTGCCGATTCAAACAATGAAATCTGAAGTTCCCTCGTTTCCTTATTCGATGCTCTTATGCAGATTGGTCGTGTCGTGTCAAGCGAATAGAAATCCAAGGCAAGGTCAGAAAGTTCAAATTTACGATAGCTGCGCAAGAGATTGATGTTAATCGGCAATTTGGGATTAGACAGCCCGGAAATAAGAAAGACTGCGTCAAGGAGAGAAGATTTTCCACAATTATTTCTGCCGAAAAACAAATTAACTTGCTTCAAACCATCTATCTTTGAGTGCCGTATGCCCCGAAATCGCTCTATCTCAATACATTCAAACATAGCCAATCAATATCAGATGAAAACACAAGCGAATTTACGAATATAATCTGACAAATCAAACACTTACACAAACTGAATATACTCCGGATCGACTTCGATGGCGGCGGTGAGGAAGTTCGGCAAATCGACGAGGAGACGGCGGATGCGGGAGCCGCGGATTTTCAGGAGGACGCCTTCGTAGCCGTTGAGGGCGCCGCCGATAATGCGCACCTGACGGCCGCACATATCCGGGGTCAGCTCGCCGGGCATGTAGTAGGAAGGATCCTTCGATGAGCTCACGGCAGTGATGAAGCGGGACATATCGTTGCCGGGAACAACCATCGGCTCACAATATGCCCCGCCCTTGAAGTAACGGTACTGCAGTGTGGGAGTTTTGCGGACTATCGGATCTAGAACCGCACGCGTGGAATGAACGAAGAGCAAGTCCGGCATGAACGGAACGAGCCGGCGCTCGGACTTGCCGTCATGGGACAGGAGCGCCCATTTCATCGGCGTGAAGACCTCTATGTCAAGACCTGAAAGCTGGAGATATGCGGGAAGCTTGGCGTTCGGGCGCTTGAGGTCGCGCATCACGAACCATTGCTCACTATAGATTATAGTCCTGCCTTTACCCCCCCCATAGGTTTGGAATTCAAGCAGTTGCCGGATTTCGCTATGATGTTTCTTCCGTCGGAGTCACACATACGGGTGCAAAGATAGCGATAAATCTCGGCAAAATCAATCGTTATGAGCGGTTTCTGAAAATGAAACATCGGAAATATGCTTTCCTAATCTTCGGAAATCAGTCAAACCGGTTCTCAAAAATTCAGATACATCCCGAGGCCGTTGCCAGTCGAGCCGAGATTGAGCGCGTAGTCCGGGCGGAGAGTCCGGTTGTATGCGGCCGCCGCCCTGCGCATCCTCCCCTGACCGACGCAGTAGAGCGCGATTCCGCCGGCAAGAAGAGAGGTTCCGGCGGCAGTGCAGAAAGTGCCGCTCACCAGCGCAAGCATACTCGCGTCGTAGCCATAATACGCCCCGTCGCCGTATCTGCCGCCCACGGAATTGACGGTCGTTCCCACAGCCGAGGCCGCGCAGGCTATAATCCCCACGCCTGTCAATATCGACCCGCCGATAATCATTCCCTTGCCGGCTCTGCGCATCCTTCCGCCCCCGATGGCCGAACGGTAGGCATTTGCGGGAAACAGCACGGCCATCTCCTCGTTCGACAGCGCACGTCCTCCCATAATCATCTGTCCCCGGCTCATGGTCACGATTCCCTCAAGCGCAGAGACTCCGGCATTCCTGTCAGCCGCTCCCGTGACATCAATTGTCCGAGCCGTTTCAATCGTCTGGGCATCAGCCCTTTCCGCGAATCCGGCTCCAAGAATCATCATCGCAAAAATCAATACAATCCTTTTCATAATACACATATTGCCTTAACATTTATTATACCTATTTCATAACTCAAATGACGCCGCTGCCAAGCATCTCGCCGTCGGAGGAGTACCACACGGCGAACTGTCCGGGGGTTATTCCGCGCTGAGGACGGTCAAACAGGATGTAGAGCGCCTGCGAACGCATCACGAGCGTGGCGTTCTGAAGGGGTTGGCGGTAGCGGATGCGCACGCGAAGCTGCCTCAGTTCGCCGGGAGCCATACGCAAGTCCTCGCGAATCCAATGAATCTCTTCCGCAGGAATCCTCAGACAGCTGCGGGAAAGCCCCTTGTGACGGTGCCCCTCCCCTACATATATTATATTATTGGGAACATCCGTCTCTATCACGAAAATCGAGTCGCTGTGGCCGCCTATGTTCAGCCCCTTGCGCTGGCCGATGGTGTAGAACTGCGCACCGTCGTGGGTGCCGACAATCTTGGCGAAGGGATTTTCCTTCCAGCGGGTCTTTTTGACGTGCTTCCGGCCGCTGCGGTAGGTCTCCGTCTCAAAGCGGATGCCGGAATAGTCGATGTTGCGGCTGAGCGCGTCGAAGTCAGCGTCAGCAAGGGCGGCGACCTTCTTCAAATCCCATGGGCACTCCCCTCCCTCGTCTCCGGTCGCCTTGTCTTCGCTCACATAGTCCGAAATCATGTTCGCCTCGCCCTCAGTTCCGTCAGGAAGCAGAGATGTAAGGATTCTTTTAATATTCTGATACTGCGGATTTTGCGCATAGTAGGCATCGAAAACTTCCACAACATTTCCCTCCCTCGGCAGCAGCTTCTGCTTGAGG
>CAVBPI010000370.1:0-1309 GCA_963596955.1 bacterium
TTGGACGGAGTAGGCTATATTTGAATCGTAAAATAAATCTATATGGAATATACTGATTTGTTGGAAAGGCAGATTATAGGCCGTTTACGGGTCGATAATCCGTGGTGGACAGAAGGAGAAATCCCGCCGTTCTATAAGGATATGTCTCCGAGACTATATCTGGATTTCTTTTATCCGCTGGTGACGGATATTGCTCTGAGGAGGGCTGTCATCCTTATGGGCCCGAGAAGAGTGGGAAAGACTGTCATGCTGTATCATACAATACAGCGTCTGATTGATGATGGCGTCTCGCCGCAAAACATCATCTATATCTCCGTTGAGACACCCATATATAACAAGATTTATCTGGAACAGCTGTTTAACCTCTCCAAAAGAACTCTGGGAAAGCCGGAGAATGATAATGATGTGTATTATGTTTTTTTCGATGAAATACAATATCTGAAGGAATGGGAGGTTAATCTCAAATCGCTGGTTGACACATATAAGAATGTGAAATTCATTGCCAGCGGATCCGCCGCGGCCGAATTGAAGAAAAGAAGCAATGAGAGCGGAGCCGGGCGTTTCACTGATTTCAGCCTTCCTCCGTTGATGTTTTATGAATATGTTCATCTGAAGGGATATAATAACCTGATGATAGACAAACCAGTCAGATGGGGAGATGGGCAGATTGACTGTTATGGGACGATAGATGTGGATAAGTTGAATGGCTTGTTCCTTGATTATATAAACTATGGCGGCTATCCCGAGGTTGTCTTCAGTGAAAGAATACAGGAGAATCCGGAACAGTTTATTCGGCATGACATAATAGACAAGGTACTGCTCAGGGATTTGCCGAGCCTGTATGGTATTCAGGATGTTCAGGAACTCAATTCGTTGTTTACAATGATTGCGTATCATTCAGGGGGACAGTTCTCTTATGAGGCGATGTCTAAGGAGTCCGGCGTGAGAAAAGATTTGCTCAAGAAGTACATACAATATCTGGAGGCCGCGTTCCTGATTAAAGTCATACATAGGACGGACGATAATGCCAAGAGGTATCAAAGGGATGTCAGCTTCAAGATTTATCTCACAAATCCGTCGCTTAGATGTGCATTGTTTCAGCCGATAAAGATAACGGATGAGGAAATCGGCAATCTTGTTGAAACGGCTGTATATGCGCAGTGGATACCAAGGCAAAGAACGGACATCTCGTTTGCGAACTGGAGACTGTCTAAGAAAGAGCAGGGGGAAGTGGATATTGTAGGAATAGATCCGGCAAGACAAAAGCCGCTGTGGGGCGTTGAAATCAAGTGGAGTGATAGATATGTAC
>CAVBPI010000370.1:1349-2120 GCA_963596955.1 bacterium
ATGTACAGCATCCCGGAGAATTGAACTCATTGCTTTGGTATATGCAGAATAACGGATTGAAGGAAGCGATGGTAACCTCCGAGACTCAGACGAAGGATGTGGAGATGAACAGTGTCACTCTGCATTTTTTGCCGGTGGCCTGCTATGCCTACACTGTGGGCAGGAACACATTGGAGCATGGTATGAGTTTGTATGGCCTTTGATGATTCCAAATAAGCATGATTAATCGTGTTTATTTGGCTTAGAGGGTTTAACTTGATGATTTTGAGTTATTTGCGGGCGGAAAATAACGCGAGGATACCAAAGTGACATACACTCTATAGCGTGATTCTGCTATTTGTCGCGCGGCAGACCGCCTTTTTTTTCACACCTCGTCGGCGAAGCGGTGGCGGCCGAGGAGGCAGGCTCCGAGGACGCCTATTCTGTCCGGATTTTCCGACTGGAGAATCCGGACATTCTTGTACATGAGCTTGAGCGAGAACTTGCGGATGCTGGACTTGATGGCCTCGGTGAAGTAGATACTGTCGCGGCTGAAGCTGCCGCTTAGAATCACCGCCTCGGGGTTGAAGAGGTTGATTAGGTTCGCCAGCTGCTTGCCGAGCTCCATTCCCATGTTCTCTATGAGGTCGATGCAGAGCGGGTCCTCGCGGTTGATTGCGCTGAGGATGTCCGCCGGGGTCGGCTCGGCGCCGTTGCTTATCATGCCCTTGAGGATTGTCGCCTCGCCGTTGCGGATTCTTTCGACCAGCATACGCTGCATCGCCATTCCCG
>CAVBPI010000370.1:2174-2645 GCA_963596955.1 bacterium
GGCAGACTGTCAATGAATTGCAGCACCGCCCCGCACATGATTTCCAGATAGGGGGGGGTATTGCTATAGACCATTTCGGGAAGGCTTGTCTCGGCGATGACGTTGCCCGACAGGTCCATCGCGCATATCATCAGCGCGTGCCGCTGTATGTCAACTCCTATGAAATATTTGGCATTGTCCCGCGTCATATACACCGTGGGCTTCTTTCCCCTCGTCAGGGTCCTTTTCCCAGCCGTCACCACCAGCCCCGCGTCCATCAGCCCGTTGATGTACTTCGTCACTGTGGGCACGCTGTAGCCGCAGAGTTCGGACAGATCCGAAATCATAAGTCTGCCGTTCTGTATGAGGCATTTTAGGATTTTTCTCCTGATTTCTCCCGCCCTGTCGGGGTTCTCGTGCTCCGTTTCCTTCCGTCCGGTCATGATTTTTTCTTTTTCACAAAATTATAATTATGAAACCTTCATTTCAAAC
>CAVBPI010000371.1:0-2636 GCA_963596955.1 bacterium
GAAGGAATGGCTGCTGAGCCTGCCGGGGAAGCTTGACAGCAGGGGGAACGCGATTGCCAGGGATATTCTCAAGGAGCTTAACGAGAGGGTGCAGTTCCTGCTTGACGTGGGTCTGGACTACCTTTCGCTCGACAGGGCCACAGCGTCGCTGTCGGGAGGGGAGAGCCAGCGAATCAGGCTCGCGACGCAAATCGGGTCGAAGCTTGTGAACGTGCTCTACATTCTTGACGAGCCCTCAATCGGACTGCACCAGAGGGACAACCGCAAGCTGATTGCGTCTCTTCAGGAGCTGAGGGACAGCGGCAACTCGGTGATGGTCGTGGAGCATGACGAGGAGACGATGAGGGCCGCCGACTGGCTCGTGGATGTCGGCCCCGGAGCGGGTTCCGAGGGCGGACGCATCTGCATGAACGGTCCGTTCGGACTGCTGGCCGCGCATCAGGAGGCTTTGGAGGCAGGCTCGGCTCCGGTTTCGGCTTCGGCGAGGCGTGCGGAGGAGAATGATGCCGTGCGAACTGCGATGGATGGCGAGGAGACTGCTTTGGCTGAACGGCTGGGAGTGCCTGTGGCAGAGATTCGGACTGTAGAACGGCACTGCATCTTAGGGAACTCGGTGACTTTGGACTACCTGAGGGGAATCAGACGGATTGAAGTTCCTTCCGAGCGCCGCCCGGGGAACGGGCTGTTCCTGACGATAAGGGGAGCTCGCGGCAATAATCTGAAGGAGGTCGATGCGGCGTTCCCTCTCGGATGCTTCATCGGGGTTGCCGGAGTCAGCGGCTCGGGCAAATCGACGCTGATTAACGAGACTCTGATGCCGATTCTGAAAAACAGGTTCTTCAAGGCCAAGCTGCCGGTGCTGCCATACGGCTCGATTGAGGGCGTAGAGAACATAGACAAGGTCATAGAGATTGACCAGTCGCCGATAGGCCGCTCTCCGAGGAGCAATCCCGCAACTTTCACAGGCGTGTTCGACGACATCCGGAAACTGTTCGAGGCGACTCCGGACGCGAAGGTCCGCGGGTTCAAGGCGAGCCGCTTTTCCTTCAATGTCGCCGGGGGACGCTGCGAGGAGTGCAAGGGCGCGGGCCTGAAGGTCATAGAGATGAATTTCCTGCCGTCGGTGAACGTGATTTGCCCGCAGTGCGGCGGCCATCGCTACAAGGAGGACACGCTTGCGGTCTATTATAAAGGGAAGAACATCAACGACGTGCTTGAGATGCCGATTTCGGAGGCATACGAGTTCTTCCGTCCGGTGCCTGCCATAGCGGTGAAGCTCAAGGCCCTGCTTGACGTCGGTCTCGGCTACATAACCCTCGGCCAGTCCTCCGTCACGCTTTCCGGCGGCGAGAGCCAGCGCATGAAGCTTTCCGCCGAACTCTCAAAAAAATCCACCGGCAAGACTCTCTACATCCTCGACGAACCCACCACCGGCCTCCACACAGAAGATATAAAGGTTCTTCTCGGCGTCCTCCAGAAACTCGTCGATGCCGGCAATACAGTAATCATAATTGAGCACAACCTCGATGTCCTCAAGTCCGTCGATTACCTCTTCGACCTCGGACCCGAAGGCGGCCGCCGCGGAGGCCTCATAGTCTCCCAAGGCACGCCCGAGCACGTCGCCTCAGACCCCGCCTCCGTCACCGGCCCCTACCTCAAACCGCTGCTGTAGAGCAAAAACACGATATCCACGCCTTTCATCTTGAACTGTTTTATACTCCAAGAATTATGTTTGCGTCAATGTCAAGCTCAGTGCTGATTTTTCTAAATAGAGAGAAAGTTGAAATATAAAGTCCATAAAAGTTGTCCTAATACGACTTTTGTCATTTATTTTGCTATATTTGCAAAGAAATTGCAAATCTTGAAGTGAAATGGTACTTGAAATTCGTTTGAGCAACTTCTTCTCAATTAAAGATGAGGTGGTGCTGGATATGCAGGCGGCAGGCATCCAGACTAAAAAGGCAAAGGAACTTGAGAACAATACATTTGTATGCGGTGGTGAGCGGTTGCTTAAAACTGTTGCCATTTATGGGGCAAATGCTTCGGGAAAGAGCAGCATTATCAAGGCTATTCGCGCTTGTGTGGGAATGGTGTTCTCATCTCACAATTACAACGAGAACACGATATTTGCCTTTACTCCGTTCAAATTTGGAGGTATTGGTAAGCCAAGTACATTCTTCATTCGTTTCCTTCTTGACGGTATCGAATATGAATATTCTTTTGAACTCAATAAAGTTGAGATACTGAAAGAGGCACTTTATTATTATCCGAATGGACGGCGTTCATTGGTGTTTTCACGTGATGAGACAAAGGGGCCAGACAAAAAGGATATTTATGAATTCCGTTCGGTGATTCGCCGTCCTATGGATGTCGCTGCCAATACGTCCAGGAAAACGCTTTTTGTGTCGCGTGCCAGTCAGATGGATCGAGATGTCGCAAAAGATGTTTTTCGATATTTCAATGAGCGTTTTATTCTGAATTATTTCGGATATAATTCGTTCTCCGTCGAACGCTTGCTGAATGAAAATAAAGAGCAGTTCCTTAATATACTGCGAATTGCCGACAGCGACATTGTCAAAATCGACAGCAGGCGTGAGAATAAAGTGTTTTCGACAGCGGTGATTGATCCGACAGAC
>CAVBPI010000372.1:0-852 GCA_963596955.1 bacterium
TTGTTGTTCTGACATAGAGGCTTGGGGTGGTGTCACCGCCGACAAGGACGAGCGAGAGACGGTCTCCGGACACGGAACAACTGTAGCTACCGCCCCAAGGACGGTTCTCGCCGTAATTGCCGCTGAGGATGCCGTTGCTGACGGAATACTTGCCGCTGAACATCCTGTAGTGTCCCGAGCCGAGCCTCTGCCAGCAGCTGAAATTCATGTCCGTGGTAAAGCTGACATAGACATCCGCCGAACTTTCCGCGGCGTCCTGCCCGAAATAGCTTTCAAGTTTCCACTCTCCTATGACCGGTGGGGTCTCGATTCCATTGTCTTTGGAGCACGACCATGATACTGCGGCCACGAGAGCCAATAAAATGACTGCCTTTATTCTTTTCATCTTGCGTTCTTGAATTTAAAAGACAAAATCTGAAACTGCTTATTTTTTCACGTTTCTTTGTAAATCTGTCATCTGACCGGGGCTATATCAGAACCATCCGCCGCTGTCCGGAACCGCAGGTCTGGAAATCACCGAGATTGTCCGTGTCATCACAATTCCGCCCGGCAAATTGTCCGCGCCGTCGGGAAGGGTCGAGCCGGCAACGGCATGGACGGTGATTCTCGCGCATCCGGCCTTGGTCGGATAGATGCGCAGTTTCCCGTAGGCCATCTGCGGTGCCTCGGCAAGACCGAGAGCCTCGCTGTCCTCCGAAGAGACCTCGACCGTCCCGTCCGGGTAGTAGAGGTCAGGAGCCCCGCCGCCGAAATAGTCCGAGATGTCAATCCGCTGGGATTTTCCGGTCTCCGCCATCACCGACGGTATCCCGTCCATCTGCATATAAAGCCGCCACACGTCCGCCACCCCGC
>CAVBPI010000372.1:862-2633 GCA_963596955.1 bacterium
CGCTTCCCATCTGCCGCTTGTAGTCGCTGAGCCTGATGTCTCCGATAGATGTCCCCACAAGTGTTTTCTTGGTTCCGTTGAGCCGGTTGTCAATTCTCGACACGGACGATAGCAGGATAGACTTGAACTCTTCATTGGTGTAGTGCAGCCCCTGCTTCAGGGCATAAGAGAGTCCGAGCGCAGCGACTCCGCTGAAATGAGGGCAGGCCATGGAGGTGCCCTGCATATAGCCGTAGCTTGTGGCAGACGTGCCGGCTGGTTTCCCGTCTTCGTCAAGGAGATTTATGGACTGGGTGGGCATAGTGGAAAGGATGCCGCCTTTCTTGTCGCTTGTCTTGCCTCCGGCATAATAGTCTCCGCCCGGAGCAGTGACGTTGCAGCCGTAGCCATAGTTGGTGTAATAGGCAGGAAGCCCGTCGGCTCCTATCGCACAAACACTTATGCAGTCGTTCAGAGCCGCCGGATAGCCGGACATCGGCTTGGTCTCGTTGCCGGCCGCGAATATGGCAAGTCCTCCGTCCAGAGCCTTGCAGTTCGACTTGGCGAGGAAATAGCGGATGGCGTCAATCTCCGCCCGGTTGCCATAGGAGGCATACTCGGTCTCGCTCCTCGCATATCCCGACTCGACTCCGAACGAGCACTGCGCGATGCACGCCCCGTTGTCCGCAGCATACTCAAAGGCATTGACGACACTCTTCACGCTGCTCTTCCCCCGGTTGAATATCTGGCAGGACATAATCTTCACTCCGTCGCCCCGACCGCTTCCTCCGGCAGCCCCGCAGACCCCGACACCGTTGTTGTTGACCGCGGCCACGGTTCCGGCGACATGAGTCCCGTGCCCGCTGTTTCCGTCACTCTTCCAGTCGAGCTCCGGCGTGCCATCGACAAAGTTATAGCCGTGGATGTCATCCCTGTAGCCGTTTCCGTCGTCGTCAATCCCGTTTCCTCCCACTTCGCCCGGATTGGTCCAGATGTTGGCGGCAAGGTCGGGATGGTCGCACTGGACGGCCTCGTCGATGACGGCTACCACGATGTCAGGATTGCCAGCACACAGGCTCCACGCCCGTGAGACATTGATGTCCGCGCCGACCTTCGCCGTAGGACACCAGCCCTTGTCGCCGGTGTTCTCGAAGCCCCACTGATCCGCCCGGTAAGGGTCATTGAAGCCGGCTGCGGCAATCGCCCTTGTTGCGGGTCCCGGTTCGTAAGGCCATGACCGCCAGTCGGCACAGCGCGTCACCGATGCATTGAACTCGACGCTCGAAACGGCTGCAAGAGAGGCAAGTGCCTCGGCTCCCGAGGTGAGATCCGCCTCGTCCTCGAACTCCACGACCAGCCACCGGTCAAGTCCAAGACGCTTCTTGAGAGCCGCATCTCCTGTTTCCATGCTGAACAGAGGTGCCACCGACGTCACTCCGGAAACCGCGTCTGCAATTTCTGCGGCCACATCAGCGCTGTCCGGGGCATAGACCATCAGAACATTTCCGGTCTGCGAAGTCCCCTCATTCCGTATCTTATCACCGGCCCCCCGCCCCGACGGCATCCGACGACTCAAGCCTGTCCGCACACCCGACGGCAAGCATCACCGCCGCCCACATAAATATCAATCTTCCAGTCCTTTTCATCAATCAATCCCTGTTATCTCTCAAGTCTGTACCAATATTATCTCAAAAAGGACAGGCGAGACAAACCCGCCTGTCCTGAACTTGTCCGAGTCAAACTTACATAAAAATCGTGAGAATTTTACGTCCGTTGCATAAAAATCAAGACC
>CAVBPI010000373.1:0-2633 GCA_963596955.1 bacterium
AAAGAAATCTATCCTCGAAAATAATTGAAAAATCTGAACCAGTTTATTCTTTTCGTGTTTCAAAAATTAAAAAATATATGATGCGTCCCGAAATTTTTTGAAACATCGGAATATGACGGACGTATATAATATTAGAAAATAAACACAAATATATTATGGCGAATAGCAAAATTCCAACGAACACGATGACGCGCGACCTGTGCGACCTCGCGGCTCCGACGGGCAACATCTACGAGACCGTCGTGATTCTTTCAAAGAGGGCGAACCAGATTGCAGCGGCTGAAAAGAAGGAGCTTACAAAGAAGCTGGAGGATTTCAAGAACGAGAGGGACACGATGGAAGAGGTGTTCGAGAACAGGGAGCAGATTGAGATTTCAAAATACTACGAGCGTCAGCCGAAGCCGGATCTCGTCGCAATCTATGAGTTCGAGCACAACGAGATTTCCTACAGGATGGCAAAGCACGACGAGGAATAATCCTCTGATAGAGACACTGCCATCACTGAAATAGAGCCGTATCCCTCGCGAAAAAGGAGGAGTTATGCTGAATCGTCTCGAAATACACAATTATGTTCTGATTGACTCTCTGGACATCACGTTTCCGGAGGGTCTTGTCATTATTTCCGGACAGACCGGAGCCGGCAAGTCAATCCTTCTGGGGGCGCTGTCGCTGCTCTCCGGCGGCAAGGCCGACGCGGCCATGATTTCGGAAGGTGCCGACAGCTGTGTGGTCGAGGCTGAGTTCAGCGGGGTCGATTCCGCGCTGAGGCAGAGCGTTGAGGATGCCGGGGCGGAATGGGACGGGGACTCCCTTATAGTAAGGCGCGTCGTTGCCCGTTCGGGCCGTTCCCGCGCCTTCGTCAATGACTGTCCGGTTTCCCTTTCTGCGCTTGTGGGGGTCACATCGAGACTCTTCGACATCCATTCCCAGCACGGGACGCTTGAACTGCGCAACCCTGCCTACCAGACGGATATGCTGGACAACTTCGCCGGAAACCTCGGGCTGAGGGCGGAGTATGCCGCCTCGTATTCACGGCTTTCCTCCCTCGGCGCCGAAAAGCGCAGGATTGAGGAAAACCTTGCCAGGCTGCGTCAGGAAAGGGACTTCAATGAGGCGCAGTTCCGCCAGCTTGACGGTGCGGCGCTCCGTGAAGGGGAGCTTGCGGAACTTGAGCAGGAGCAGAAAAGCCTTGCCAACGCGGAGGAAATTCAGGCGGGGCTGCGCTCCGTTTCCGAGGCCATGTCGCCGAGCGGGGACGAGCTGCCTTCTGTTGATATGCTCCTGAAGGAGTCGGTCAGAAGTCTGGAAAAGATTTCCGCCTTCGTCCCCGCCGCGGCCTCTCTTGCCGAGCGGCTTGAGTCCTCGCGCCTTGAGCTTGACGATGTCCTTGCCGAAGTCACTTCGCTTGCGGAGAAATCCGAGGCTTCCCCCGAGCGGCTTGAGGCCGTGGAGGCAAGGATGTCTCTGATTTACGGCCTTTTCCAGAAGTTCGGCTGCACTACGGAGGCCGAACTCATCCGGACACGGGACCGCTATTCCGAACTGCTCGCCGACACCGACTGCATGGACGGCCGGCTTGAGGAACTCGGCTCTGAGATTGCCGCCGAGTCCGCAAACAACGGCCGTCTTGCCGCCGCCCTGACAGAATCGCGCCGCAAGGCCGTCGGTCCGTTCTCCGCACACATCCAGGAGATGATAAGGGGGCTTGAGATGCCCCAGTCGGTCTTCGAGACCGCTGTCTCCCCCTCGTCCAAGCCGGGACCTCTCGGAAGGGACGACGTCCGTTTCCTCTTCAGTTCCACCGGCCGCAACCCGGTTCCGGTGCAGTCCTGCGCCTCCGGCGGTGAACTTTCCCGCATCATGCTCTGCCTCAAGGCACAGATGGCGCATTTTGTGTCCATGCCTACGCTGATCTTCGACGAGATTGACACCGGAGTCTCCGGCAGCGTCGCGGACAAGATGGGCTCCCTGATATGCTCCATGGGCGCGGATATGCAGGTCTTCGCCATCACCCACCTCCCGCAGGTTGCCGCCAAAGGCACCGCCCACTATCTAGTCGAAAAATCCCTCTCCCCCGACGGCCGCACCACCTCCTCCATCCGCCGCCTCTCCGCCGACGAGCGCATCCTCGAACTGGCCCGTATGCTCAGCGGCTCCACTGTCACCCCCGCCGCCATCGCCAACGCCAAGGAACTCCTCGGGTAGGTGGCGGCGCGGCAGTCAATATTTGATTCGGAAATAGTCAAGGAGTTTCTTGTAATAGTCCTGCGCTGTCAGGCAGGTGTCTGTCAGGTAGCCTGGAAGCGTTTTCCATTCGTGCAGACCTCGGTAATAGAACATCTTCAGTTCGTCCGTGATGATGAACGGAACGATGTTGTGGTCCAGGCATTCCTTGAACATTATCAGACGCCCGACTCTGCCGTTACCGTCCTGAAAGGGGTGTATTGATTCAAGATGCTGATGAAAATCGAGTATATCCTCAAGCCGAATTGTCTTTTTGCCTCTATATTCTTTTAGCAGCGCACGCAATTCAATCCCCACCTTTTGCGGCGAAGTCGTCTCCATTCCGCCGACCTCATTCGGCAGCCGTTTGTACTCGCCGACCGCGAACCATGATTTCGAGGCATCTGATG
>CAVBPI010000374.1:0-632 GCA_963596955.1 bacterium
CTTCTATACATATATTTAATATACCCAATTTTTCAACGGCATATTCCGTCTTTCATTCTGCAAATATAGTTCAAATTCATCATCAAACGAAAACAAATTTCCCGAATAGTAAAACAATTTTTCCGAATAATTATGAAAGTTGCAAGAAAGAATATATCTTTGCACCGCTAAAACCAAGTTTGGGCATTTGAAACTTGAATTTATTGATTGAATATCTATGGCTAACATTTTAACATCATCAATCGGAAAGAAGCTCATAATGAGCATCTCAGGACTCTTTCTCATCATTTTCCTCCTGCTCCATATGAGCATCAACCTCTTTGCTGTCGTTGACCTCATCACCGGCGAATATGGTGCATCCGACGGTCTCTTCCAGCTTGGTTGCAACTTCATGTCACTTCCGATTGTGACAGTGATGGTTCCCGTGCTCGCGCTCGGTTTCGTCATCCACATCTTCTACGGCTGCTACCTCACATACACGAACCTCAAGGCTCGCGGAGGCTACTGCCGCTACGCCGTTTCAAGCAAGGCGAAGACCGATTCGTTCGCGTCAAGGAACATGATTGTCCTCGGAATCATCATCCTCGGATTCATCGCGTTCCACCTCACCCATTTCTGGGCCGATATGCAGC
>CAVBPI010000374.1:642-2604 GCA_963596955.1 bacterium
GCTCAAGCACTTCATGGGAGTTGAGGAGACAAATCCTTACGACCTTCTTGACGCCACTTTCGGACGATGGTGGATCACGGTTCTGTACCTCATCTGGTTTGGAGCCATCTGGTTCCACCTCACACACGGCTTCTGGAGCGCATTCCAGACCCTCGGATGGAACAACATGATCTGGCTCAAGAGACTCAAGGTCATCGCCTACATCTTCGCAACTCTGATTTTCCTCGGCTTCGCGACTGTCGCAGTTGCAGTATGCATCCACAATTACTGCCCTTGCCTCGCATAACGACGAAAACATAGAAATCGAAAGCGGTGACTCTCACACGGAGCCACCGCTTATTTTTTATATCATTTGCACAAACCCTATAAATCCGATACAATGAAGCAGAAAAGATTCTTTTTGCAGGAGAATGAGATTCCGACGCAATGGTACAACATTCAGGCGGATATGCCGCACAAGCCGCAGCCGATGCTCAATCCTGCGACGCGGAGGCCGGTGACGGAAGACGAGATGGCGGTGCTGTTCTGCCGCGAGTGCGTGAGGCAGGAGATGAACATGACGGACAGGTGGATTGAGATTCCGGAGAAGGTCCGGGAGTTCTACACCTACTACCGCTCCACGCCGCTTGTACGCGCATACGGACTTGAAAAGGCGCTGGACACTCCGGCACACATCTACTTCAAGAACGAGAGCGTCAGTCCTGTAGGTTCCCACAAGCTGAACTCCGCGCTGGCACAGGCCTACTACTGCAAGGAGGAGGGAATAACGAATGTCACGACCGAGACAGGAGCCGGCCAGTGGGGAACGGCGCTCTCCTATGCGGCAAGGTTGTTCGGACTTGAGGCCGCCGTCTATCAGGTGAAGATTTCCTATGAACAGAAGCCCTACCGACGCTCGATGATGCAGCTGTTCGGGGCGCAGGTGACTCCGTCGCCGTCGATGTCAACCCGCGCGGGCAAGGATATACTGACGAAAAACCCGTACCATCAGGGCTCTTTGGGAACAGCCATCTCGGAGGCCGTGGAACTTGCGATGACGACGCCGGAAAGGTGCAAATACACCCTCGGTTCGGTGATGAGTCATGTCGGGCTGCACCAGACGGTCATCGGGCTTGAGGCGGAGAAGCAGATGGAGATGGCCGGGGAATATCCCGACATCGTGATAGGATGCTTCGGCGGAGGCTCGAACTTCAGCGGAATCTCGTTCCCGTTCATGAGACACAACCTCTTTGACGGGAAGAATACCCGGTTCATCGCGGCCGAGCCGGCAAGCTGTCCCAAGCTCAGCCACGGCAAGTTCGAGTATGACTTCGGGGACGAGAGCGGCCTGACCCCGCTGATTCCGATGTATTCGCTCGGGCATGACTTCATTCCCGCGAACATTCATGCCGGAGGCCTGCGCTACCACGGAGCCGGGGCAGTCGTGTCGCAGCTTCTCAAGGACGGCCTGATGGAGGCGACTGACATTCAGCAGCTTGACTCGTTCGCGGCAGGAGTGCTCTTCGCGAAGGCCGAGGGAATCATCCCGGCCCCGGAGTCCTGTCATGCGATTGCAGCGGCCATCGACGAGGCGAACAAGTGCAGGGAGGCCGGCGAAAGCAAGGTAATTCTGTTCAACCTTTCCGGGCACGGCCTCATCGACATGACGGCTTATGACCAGTATCTCTCCGGCAATCTTGTCAACTACACCAAGTAATTGATTGTCGGAAACCTATGGATCAAGGTAGAAAATGTGAAAACCCGACGCGATTTTTTCATGAGCGTCGGGTTTTCACATTCTCTGCTATCTTTCGCTGTCAGCGCATACCTCGTGTTTTTATTCCAAGAAAATTTAGTATCTTTGCGCCGTCGCATAAAAATGCGACATTACATATCGAAAGCGTTTAGCATTATTCCGTTAGAATGAATCTGGACAATTCATGTAACACAGGAATGGAGTTAACGCTTACACAGGCTATAATC
>CAVBPI010000375.1:0-2585 GCA_963596955.1 bacterium
GTCTTCAGCTACATCATCGGACTCGGGGCGGCGGTCATGATGCCGATAATATTCACGATTCTCGGGGTCTGCATCGGAATCAAGCCGGGGAAGGCTCTCAAGAGCGGACTTCTTGTGGGAGTCGGGTTCGTCGGGCTTTCGGTCGTTACCGGCCTTCTCACCAGCGCGCTCGGGCCTGCGCTCTCGAAGGTTGTCGAGATTTACGGGCTTCAGCTCAAGGTGTTCGACATGGGCTGGCCGGCCGCGGCATCGGTGGCCTACAACACGGCCGTCGGGGCGCTCATCATTCCGGTATGCCTCGGGGTGAACCTTCTGATGCTCCTCACCAAGACCACTAGGACGGTGAACATCGACCTCTGGAACTACTGGCATTTCGCATTCATCGGAGCGATGGTCTATTTCGCGATGGACAGCATCCTGTGGGGATTCTTCGCCGCAATCGTGTGCTACATCATAACCCTTGTCCTTGCCGACCGCACGGCGTCCAAGTTTCAGGGATTCTACGACGGCATGGAGGGAATATCCATCCCGCAGCCGTTCTGCCAGGGATTCGTGCCTTTCGCCGAGGCTATCAACGCCGGACTTGACAAGATTCCGGGATTCGACAAGGTGAACATCGACGCGGACGGGATGAAAAAGAAATTCGGCCTCTTCGGGGAGCCGCTTTTCCTCGGAGTCATAATCGGAATCATCATCGGCTGCCTTTCATGCCGGGGCTGGGGCGAGATTGTCGAAAAGATTCCGTACATACTCGGGCTCGGGATAAAAATCGGCGCCGTGATGGAGCTGATTCCGCGCATCACATCGCTCTTCATCGAGGGTCTAAAGCCAATCTCGGAGGCTACCAAGAACCTCATCGCGCGCAAGTTCAAGGGCGCGGCCGGAATCAACATCGGAATGAGCCCGGCGCTCGTAATCGGCCATCCGACCACTCTCGTCGTGTCCCTGCTGCTCATTCCGGTGACCCTTGTGCTGGCGGTCGTGCTTCCAGGCAACGAATTCCTTCCGCTTGCCTCGCTCGCCGGAATGTTCTACATCTTCCCGATGGTTCTTCCTGTCACCAAGGGCAATGTCGTCAAGACTTTCATAATCGGTCTCGTGGTGGTGCTGCTCGGCCTCTATTTCGTGACTGACCTCGCCCCGTATTTCACGCTCGCGGCGCAGGATGTCTATGCGCAGACGGGCGATGCGGCCGTGGCCATTCCGGAAGGTTTTCAGGGCGGTTCGCTCGACTTCGCCTCCAGCCCCCTCGCATGGGTGATTTTCCACCTCACGCACAGCTGCAAGTGGGTCGGAGTCGCGCTTCTCGTCGTTTCGACGGCGGCGCTGATGGTGTGGAACAGGATGAAGATAGTGAAGGCTCAGAAGGCTGCGGCGGATGTTGCCAAAACCGAAAAAGAATAATCCCGAATCCATTATTCGACGGACGAAGAAATTGATAAACATGAACATAAATATATAATATGAATATGAAAAAGACAATACTTGCGGCGCTCATGTCGCTCTCGGCACTCACCGCATTCGGACAGGTGAACTACCGCGTCCAGACGGCCTGCCACCCAGATGACGTGAAACATTATGACACACAGCGCCTCCGCAGCGCGTTCGTCATGGAAAAGGTGATGGCCCCGGACGAAATCAACCTCACCTACACGCTCTATGACCGCCTGATTTACGGGGGAGCGATGCCGGTGAACAAGACCCTCGTTCTCGAAACTTTCGACGAGCTCAAGGCCGAGCATTTCCTCGACCGCAGGGAGCTCGGAGTCATCAACATCGCGGGCGACGGCATCGTGACGGTCGATGGTAAGGAATATGCCCTCAAGTACAAGGAGGCGCTCTATGTCGGCTGCGGCAAGAAGGAAGTCACCTTCAGAAGCGTCGATCCGCAGAAGCCGGCCAAATTCTACATCAACTCCGCTCCGGCCTACAAGGAGTATGTCACTCAGCTGATTACGACCGACAGGAAGGCCGATCCGAAGAAATATGCCTTCGCGATTTCAGACCATTATGGCAAGATGGAGGACTCCAACGACCGCGTCGTGAACCAGCTCATCGTGTGGCCGGTTCTCAGCCGCGTCAAGGGAGGCGGAACCAACCAGCTTCAGATGGGACTCACCGAGCTGGCCCCGGGCTCTGTCTGGAACACTATGCCCGCCCACACCCACACGCGCCGCATGGAGGCCTACTTCTATTTCAATGTAGCCGAGGGCAATGCAATCTGCCACCTCATGGGTGAGCCTAAGGAGGAAAGGCTCATCTGGCTCCACAACGAGCAGGCGGTGACTTCGCCTGAGTGGTCAATCCACGCCGCTGCCGGCACTCGCAACTACACCTTCATCTGGGGCATGGGCGGCGAGAACCTCAACTACGCCGACAAGGACGAGATTCCTTACCTTGAGATGAGGTAGGGCAGGATATTTTATTTGTAATGATAAACTCTTAAAACAGAATATATTATGGTAAGTTTTTCACTCGAAGGAAAGGTCGCGCTCGTAACGGGTGCATCTTACGGTATCGGTTTCGCAATTGCAACCGCATTCGCTGAGGCCGGGGCAAAGATCGCTTTCAACGACATCAAGCAG
>CAVBPI010000376.1:0-2574 GCA_963596955.1 bacterium
CTCTCGGGTGCAAGCTGAACTATGCGGAGACATCGACTTATGAGAGAAGGCTTTTAGAGAGCGGGGCGGGGCTGGAGGTTACGCCATGGTCGGAGGGGGCGGACATCTATCTGGTGAACACATGTTCGGTGACGGAGCATTCGGACAAGAAGTGCAGGAACATCATCAGGAAGCTACACAGGGTGTCGCCGGATGCGGCCATTTTCGTGACCGGGTGCTATGCCGAGCTGAAACGTGGTGAGATTGAGGCGATTGAGGGCGTTCGGGCGGTCTATGGGGCGAAGGAGAAGAACGGGGTCGTTCCGGGGATATTGGAATATGTCGCCGAGCGGAACGGGATGGGAGCGGAGGGTGAGGCTCCGTGTGGAAACGCCGCAAATGTCGGGAATGGGGAGAAAGAGGCCGTGGATATGCCTGACGGGAAGGACGCCTGCAATTATCTGGGGGCATATTCGACCGGAGAACGCACGCGCTCTTTTCTCAAGGTTCAGGACGGCTGCGACTTCAAGTGTAACTACTGCACGGTTCCGTATGCCCGCGGGGAGAGCCGGAACGAGCCGATTGCGGACATTGTTCGGAAAGCGGAGGAGATTGCCGCCGCCGGATGCCGGGAAATCGTGATTACGGGGGTCAATACCGGAGATTTCGGGAAGAGCACGGGCGAGAGTTTCTTCGACCTCATCAAGGCTCTGAACGCGGTGGAGGGCATCGAGCGCTACCGCATATCCTCGATAGAGCCCAATCTTCTGACGGAGCCGATGATTGACTGGATTGTGTCGGGGACGAAGTTTCTTCCGCATTTTCATATTCCACTTCAGAGCGGAAGCGATGCGGTTCTTCGGGAGATGGGACGACGCTACGATACCGAAAGTTTTGCACGCAAGATTGAATATATCCGCAAGGCATTCGGCGACAGGAAGGTATTCTTTGGGATTGACGTCATCGTGGGATTTCCCGGAGAGACGGACGAACTTTTCGAGGAGACATATAGTTTTCTTAGGGACAGGATTCGGCCGGCGTTCATACACATATTCCCGTATTCGAGAAGGGCGGGAACCCCGGCAGCGGTACGGAAGGACCAGGTGCAGGACAGCATGAAGACGCGGCGGGTCGCACGGCTGGAAGACCTATGCGCGGAGCTGCACAGGGAGTTTGTCAGCGGATGCCTCGGAGACACGGCGCGGGTGCTTTTCGAGAGTGCGGACAAGGGCGGCATGATGTGCGGTTACACGGAGAACTACATCAAGGTGTGGGAAAACTATGACCATCAGCTCATCGGACGCACATCGACAGTGGTTCTGACGGCGGAAAACACGAGATTTGAGGAACTTACAAGTGAAGAATAGACAAGATGGAAGAAAAGAAACCACGGACGCGGGTGACATTTTTCGGGAGCGGGACTTCGCAGGGAGTGCCGGTAATCGGCTGTCAGTGCGAGGTTTGCAGAAGTACGGACCCGATGGACAAGCGGCTCAGGTCGAGCGTGCTGGTGGAGCATGACGGGATGACTATTCTGGTCGATGCCGGACCGGATTTCAGGACGCAGATGCTTCGGGCAGGGGTGCGGCACCTTGACGCTATATTACTGACACACAACCACAAGGACCATACCGGAGGGCTTGACGACGTTCGTGCGCTGAACTACACGGAGGGACGCGCCTGCGACATCTACTGCGAGAAATATGTGGAGGACTCGCTGAGGATGGAGTATTCATACGCCTTCGCCCCCCACAAATATCCCGGGGCACCCGAATGGCACGTCCACAACATCACCGCCGAGCCGTTCACAGTCCGTTTCGACGACTCGGCTTCGCACCTCTCGTGGGAGTCGGGAGTCGGCTACCACGAGGTTCCGGGCGACCCTGACGGCGTTGTCCGGGAAACGACGGTGCTGCCGATTCGGGGTATGCACGGTGCGCTGCCGGTGCTCGGCTTCCGTTTCGGCGACATCGCCTACTGCACGGACATGAACTACATCCCGGAGGAGGAATTCGCGAAGCTCGAAGGACTTGAGCATTTCATTATCAACACGGTGAAGCGCGGCACCCACAACTCCCACTGGGGTCTGGAGCAGGCAATCGAAGTGTGCCGCAGGGTCGGAGCAAAGCACTCTTGGCTGACCCACCTGAGCGACCGCCTGCCCAAGTACAGGGATTTCGTCCCTGAACTTCTCAGCCTTCCCCAGAACCCGGACGGCACCCCCGCAGGCATCCTTCCGGCCTTCGACGGGCTGGTCATCGAGGGGTAATCCATATCCCCTCCAAGAAAATTTCCTCATCCTCTTCCCCGGCGAGGCCCACCGCCCCGGCATCTCCACCCCGACGGAAGGCAGACGCGCGTCCTGAAGATTGTCGTCAAGGTTGCGTTTGTCGAATAATGTGATGGTTTATCCAAGAATTTCTTTATTCCAATATTGTTGAAGGTTGTCCTTTATGCATGTCATTACATCCGAGAAACCTAGCGGTTCTCTCCAGCGAATCTTCTTCAAAAATGCTTTCCATAAGATATTGCGCTTTGCATCTTCCTTAAACCGGTCTGTGAAAAGCGCCAGATTCTCATGGTAAGGTGTATTCC
>CAVBPI010000377.1:0-2569 GCA_963596955.1 bacterium
GTCTATGGCCGCGGCGGCCTTGCGGCCGGCTCCCATAGCGAGGATTACGGTGGCGGCTCCGGTGACGGCATCGCCCCCGGCGAATACTCCGGGATGGGTCGTGACCACGTCGTCGGTGGTTTCGAGACCGCCGCGACGGGTGGTCCTGAGGCCCGGCGTGGTGCTGGCTATGAGCGGGTTCGGAGAGGTGCCGAGGGACATTATCACGGTGTCGGCCGTAATCTCGAACTCGGAGCCGGGAATGGCAACCGGGCTGCGGCGGCCGCTTGCATCCGGCTCGCCGAGTTCCATCCTTATGCATCTGATGCCCCTGACATTGCCCTTCTCGTCGGAAAGAATCTCAACGGGGTTGGTCAGGAACTCGAAACGGATGCCCTCTTCCTTTGCATGGTGGACTTCCTCGCGGCGCGCCGGAAGCTCCGCCTCTGTACGACGATAGACGACCGAGACGATGTCTGTCATCTCGAACGGAGTGAGAGATCTTTGCGCCGTCCGGAGCCCCTGAAGCCTCAGCGCCGTGCGTGCCGCGTCCATGGCGACATTGCCTCCGCCCACGACCACGACATTGTGCCCGACATTGACAGGTGTGGCATAATCGTCCCTGTAGGCCTTCATGAGATTGTTGCGCGTGAGGAACTCGTTTGCCGAATAGACCCCGTTAAGGCTTTCACCCAGGATGCCCATGAACTTAGGCAGTCCGGCGCCGGAGCCGATGAAGACGGCGTCGAAGCCCTCCTTGCCAAGCAGGGAGTCAACAGTCACGGTGCGGCCAACGACGACATCCGTCTCGATGCGGACTCCGAGGGCGCGGACAGCGGCTATTTCAGCGGCGAGGACGGTGTCCTTGGGGAGGCGGAACTCCGGAATGCCGTATTCAAGCACTCCCCCGGCCTTGTGCAGGGCCTCGAAGATGGTCACGTCGTAGCCGAGCTTGGCAAGGTCGAACGCGCAGGCAAGGCCGGCCGGGCCGCTGCCTACCACCGCCACGCGGTGACCGTTCTTTTCCGACACCGCCCCGGCAGCCGTTTTCTCGGCCAAGCCGTCACCCGAGAGAGCCGCGTCCAGATTCACTGAAGAGTCAGTTTCTGAAACATCGGACGAAACATCAGACGAGACCTCCGCCGGATGTTCCCGGCTCCAGTCGGCGACGAAGCGCTCCAGCTTGCCTATCGCCACGGGCTCGAACTTTACCCCGAGCACGCACGAGCCCTCGCACTGGGTTTCCTGCGGGCACACGCGGCCGCATACCGCCGGCAGGGACGAGTCCTGCGCGATGACCCGGGCAGCGCCTGCGAAGTCGCCCGCGACCACCCCGGCGATGAAATCAGGAATCTTAACATTCACCGGGCAGGCTGCCACGCATCGCGGGTTCTTGCAGTGCAGGCAGCGCGTCGCCTCCAGCATCGCCTCTTCGGCATTATATCCATAGCACACCTCTTCAAAGTTTGCCGCCCGCTTCTTCGGGTCCTGTTCCCTGACCGGGACTCTTGGTATTCTGTTTGCCATATTACAACAATTTACACCGATGAGCCTCGAATGCCTCGCGGGCGGCCTGCTCCTGAGGGCGGTACATTCCCTGGCGGCGCATGGCCTCGTCAAAATCGACCTCGTAGCCGTCGAACTCCGGGCCCTCGACGCAGGCAAAACGGGTGCGACCGCCGACGGTAACGCGGCAGCCTCCGCACATTCCGGTGCCATCGACCATGAGGGTGTTCAGACTCACCGTAATCGGGAGACCGAGCTTCTTCGCGGAAAGCGTCGCGAACTTCATCATAATCATCGGCCCTATGGCGACAGCCTGGTCATAGTCCTTATGCTCCTCATTCACAAGCTGTTCAAGCCTGGCGGTGACAAGTCCGTGGAAACCACGCGAACCGTCGTCGGTGCAGATGTAGAGGTTGTCGCAGGCCGAGGCCATTTCCTTCTCATATATGATGAGGTCAGCGGTCTTCGCCCCCACAATCACATCCACTGCCACTCCCCTCTCATGCAGCCACTTCGCCTGCGGATAGACGGGCGCGGTGCCCACTCCCCCGGCGATGAATACATATTTCCTCTTCCTCAGCTCGTCCAAGGGCATTTCAGTGAAATCGGACGGAACTCCGAGAGGTCCCACGACATCGGCGAAGGCGTCCCCGACGGACATCCCGCACATCTGCATAGTCGAGGCCCCGATTGCCTGGATGACGAGCGTCACGGTGCCGGCACCGGCGTCATAGTCACTGATTGTAAGCGGGATGCGCTCCCCCTTCTCGTCTGTCCTCACAATCAGGAACTGCCCCGGAAGCGCGGCCGCGGCCACCCTCGGAGCAGCAACTTTCATCCTGCATATCGTCGGCGTCAGAAAGTCCTTTTCTACTATCTTATACATAGTTATCAGTTTTTTCAGAAATATTCCCCGACCACGATGTCAGGAAAAGCTGTCATCTCGAACGCAGTGAGAGATCTTTGTGCAGCCTCACTTCCTTACCTCGGCAGTATAGCCCAGTTTGTTGATGGCAGCAGCGAGCTTCTCGACGGAAGTCTTTGACGCATCATACTTTATGGTTATGGTCTTCGCCTTCAAATC
>CAVBPI010000378.1:0-2549 GCA_963596955.1 bacterium
CTATCATGGTCACGGCACAGCAGAAGTCGCCCGAGGCGCTGCGCACGGCCGTAGAAAAGGCTGAGGCTGCCGCTGAAAATCCTAAGAAGGCAGAAAAGCCGGACACATGGATGAAGATAGGAAAGGCATACGTGGATGCCTACAACGGTCCTGCGGGACAGCTCTGGATTGGCGCCACTCAGGCTGAGCTCCAGCTTGTGACGGGCAACGCGCAGCCGATTTCAGTTGAGACTGTCGAACTCAGCGGCTCTCCTTGCCAGAAGCAGGTGTTCGCCGACAAGGAACTCTATTTCAACCAGCAGGGACAGCTCGTCCTCATCAATGTCACGAAGCCTGTCTATGACGATGCCCTTGCAAAGGCCGTCGAGGCTTATGCTAAGGCCGGTGAACTTGACCCGGCGGGCAAGAAGAGCAAGGCCATCACCGAGGCTCTCAACGACATTTCAGGAAAGTATCTCAACGACGGAATGAGCGCCTACACCCTCGGAGACCTCAGGACTTCAAGCATTGACTTCGAGAATGCAGCAAATGCTGCCATGACCCCTCCGAGCAACCGTCTCGACACCACCGCCGTCTATAACGCCGGCTTCACTGGTTGGGCATACGCCAACTCCCTCGCGCAGACTGACTCTCTTGCGGCTGTTGCCGAGTATCAGCGCGCCAAGGGCTTCTTCGAGACCTGCCTTGCAAACGGCTACTACTACGAGGGCGGCGAGGTGTTCGCGAAGCTCCACGACATCAACAACAAGCTCGGAGACAAGGATGCTGCAAGACAGGTTCTTGAGACCGGTTTCCAGATATTCCCTGACAGCCAGAGCATACTCATCTCTCTCATCAACTTCTATATCGAGAACAATGAGGATCCGGACAAGCTCTTCACCCTCATCGACGCCGCAATCGCCAACGAGCCGAACAATGCGTCCCTCTACTATGTGAAGGGCAACATCTACAAGCAGCTCGACAAGCAGCAGGAGGCGAAGGATGCCTACTACAAGTGCGCGGAAATCAATCCTGACTATGAGTTCGGCTACATCGGCGCAGGCATCATGCTCTACGAGAATGCCGTGGCTCTTTCTGAGAAGGCTTCCAACGAGATGGACGACAAGAAGTACGAGGAACTCGTCGCTCAGTTCGAGCAGTGCCTCAAGGATGCCATCGACCCGTTCGAGAAGGCCTATGCGGTTTCAAAGGATGAGAGCATAAAGAACAACATCGCCCTCTACCTCAAGAACATCTACTACCGTTTCGTCACCCAGGGTCCTGAATACGAGGCCGCCTACAAGAAATACGACGAAATCGTTAAAAATAGTCAGCAGTAAGACATACTGTCATTTCGAGCGAAGCGAGAAATCTTTGTGCGGTTAACCAAAGATTTCTCGCTTTCCGTATTTGGTCATTTGAGGCTATTATGTTTGGTCATTTTAGGCGTTTTGTGTTTGAAGTTGCTCATGGTGAGACGGCGAAGAGTGGTGAAGATGCAAGGCTTGCCGTGCTGTCAAATACCGGAGCAACCTTGAGGTTGTGAGGATTTTGGCAACACGGCGTAACGCAGCAGATTCGCCGCTATTCGCCGTCGAACGCCTTGACGATTTTGGTGACCAGCGGATGCCGCACGATGTCGGCGTTGGTGAAGCGGATGCAGGAGATTCCCTTGATTCCCTCCAGGAGCTTCATTCCGCGCAGCAGGCCGCTGTCCGCCTTGTTGGGCAAATCGACCTGCGAGGCGTCGCCGGTGACGATGAACTTCGCGTCGCGGCCCATTCGAGTGAGGAACATCTTCAGCTGGCCGAGGTTGGTGTTCTGCGCCTCGTCGAGAATCACGCAGGCACGGTCGAGGGTGCGTCCGCGCATATAGGCGAGCGGTGCAATCTGAATCGTCCCGTCGGCTATGAAGTCCTGAAGCTTCTTAGGCGGAATCATGTCGCCGAGAGCGTCGTAAAGCGGCTGGAGATACGGGTCGAGCTTGTCCTTGAGGTCGCCCGGCAGAAATCCGAGCCTTTCCCCGGCCTCCACCGCCGGCCGCGTGAGTATAATCCTCTTCACCTCACGGTTCTTCAGCGCCCTCACGGCCAGAGCGATGGCCACATAAGTTTTTCCCGTCCCGGCCGGCCCCACGGCAAAGAGCAGGTCATTCTCGAAATAGGCCTTCACCATCTTCTCCTGCGTGGCGTTCCGCGCCTTTATCGGCTTCCCGTCGTTCCCGAACACAATCGGAGCGTCCGAGTGCACCATGAATTCCTCCGCTGCATTCCCGCCCTCGAAAAGCTCCTCCACATCGTAGGTCGAAAGCGTCCGCTTATGCATCCTCTTCTCAATCAGTCGGCTGAGCTTCTCGTTGAACCCGATGATGTCATCCTGAGTCCCGTCCAGAAGCAGCTCATTTCCCCGCGCCACCACCTTCAGCTTAGGAAAATAAGCGCAAAGCGCCTCCAAAAGCCTGTTAGCCGGTCCGTAAATCTCAATAGGGTCAATCGCCTCAAGTGTAATCGTCTTTTTCATATTCATATTCTTTACAGCAGCGTCGTAATAAATTTGGCGAAGTCTTCGAT
>CAVBPI010000379.1:0-688 GCA_963596955.1 bacterium
GCCTCTGGTTAGGATTCTGGAAATTCTGAGGTTTCGGCTGCTGATTAGGGTTCTGACCGTTGTTCTGCCCTTGGTACTTGTTCTTCTGCTTTCTTCGGCTCACATCGGCATGAGCGGCAGGATCATCTTTCAGATCATCAAACAGCGCATGGATGAACTCCTTGCCATTGACAGGCTTATCAGACTGAATCTGTGGTGTCTCAGAAACTGGTACCGTTGCCTCTTCCACAGGAGTGTCATTAACTTTCTCATTCTCCTGCTTCTTGTCCGCGGCAGGTGCGGCCACCTCTGCCTGAGGCTGAACGGAAGCGGACTTTGGCTTGCGTCCCCTTTTCTTCGGGGCTGGTTTAGCATCCTGCCCTTGCACAGGAGTCTGCTCAACCTTTGGCTCGGCGGCAACCTTGTTCTGTGTCTCAGGCTTTGATTCCGTCTTATTGTCATTCTTTGTCTCCACAGGTTTGGAAACCTGAGGCTTGGACTGCTCCGGAAGCGGATTCTTGCGCGGTCTTCCACGCTTCGCCTTCGGTTTTTCTATCGGCTGGAGAGACGCCGCGGCCGCCTGCGCGTCCAGTATCGCGAATGACAGATTCTCATCTGTGAATTTCTTGATGTTCTTGATCTGATGCTCCTGAGCGACTTTTTCAAGTTGCTCTCTGCTCATCTGAGTGAGTTCAAATAAATTATAAGG
>CAVBPI010000379.1:835-2544 GCA_963596955.1 bacterium
TAAGGCATAAACTTAAAATGATTCCGGAATCGTCATACCGGACTTGATTTCAGAAAAATAATATCGTGGATTACAGCCTTTAGGCTTCCGCTGAAAACTGTCAGCATGCAAATATAAGATATTTATAATAAATATCCAAACTATTTGTCCCAGTAACTCGTACTTTTCTTGAACCTCAGCAAGTCGGCAAGAGCCGCCGCGTTCGCGGAGATCAGGAATGAATATGACTGGTACATTCCCGACGGAACCCATGACACGGAGATGTTGAAGCAGTGCAGGTCATACCGGAACGAGAACTGTGTGGTCGTCATCTTCATCGCCGTGAAATCCCAACCGGACTGCGCCTGAACCGACATCTTTGGGGTCAGTTGGACGTTACCCTGAACTCCGAGGGTCTGCGTGATGTTGTCCTTCTTGCTCAACTGGTTGTTAGCATAGTTATAGGAGCGGTTCATCGAGAAATTATAATTGAAGTTCACACTCCACGGCACGTTCGGATTGGTATAGTACAGCCAGCCGCCGGGAATATATTCACCGGTCAGCGGATGATAGTATATTCTTCGGTAATAGTCTGCTGCATTGCCTGAACCGCTATCACCTCCACTCGAAGATTTCGAGCCATCATTGCCTTTGACAGTGCCTTTACCTGACAACGAATATGACAGCGAGCCGCTCACATTGGTGAGCCTCAAGGGCACACCGTTCTCAACTATGTTGTACTTGTTCACCCTCTGCCCTCTCTCGTTGATGGCGTACGGGTCAAAGTTCATGTTGCCGTTGATTCCGAGCTTCCCGAAGATCGACGTGGACATCGAGATTCCCACATTGTTCATCTTCAGTGAGTCCGCAAGGAAATTGTAACCGGTGGAGATGTTGAGTTGGTCAAGAATCTTCACTTTCTTGTTTCCTTTGCCTGTCGTGTCACTCATGTCACGCACCTTCGCCTCAAGGTTGTTGCCGATCGAAATGCTCATTGTGGCGGATTTGCCCTTTCCTGGAGCGGAGTTTATCTGCCCCTGATAGATGTTGTAGTCGTAGGATTTCTGCACTCCAAGCGTGTCGATGTAGTTGAGCGTGCGCCAGCCGTTGAAAGCCTTGCCTTTCTCCGGGCTGAAACTCATGCTTACACTTGGGGAGATTACATGTCTCAAGGCCTGAATCTTGTGGAACTTGCCGAAATTGTACATTCCATAAAGACGTGTGCTCATCGACACGGAGCCGGAATAATTATGCGTAGCACCGAAAGTTCCGAACTGCTTGCCCATCTCCGTCTTCACGCTGTTGGTCTCTGGGTCAAAATACGCCTCGCTCTTCCTGAAGAACCAGTTCATGCCATAGCTGACGTTCGGAGCAACATTCAAATATTTGAGCAACGTGAAGTCAGGGAGCTTGATGGAGAAATTGTGCGCCACTCCGTTCTGGAACTTGTCCATGAAGCCCGGCTCACCGAACTCGGAGGCCTTGAAGTTGATCTTGTTCTGGATGGATGTGTTGTAGCCAAGCGCGAATTTCTCGTAGAAACGCTCCTTCCCGACCCTGTTCTTGATCTTGAACGGATAGAACGTCGAGACGGAGAACGTCACGTTAGGAAGGGTGAATGAATATGAGCTGTCCCTTGAATTCTGGCTGTGCAGTGCGTTGACCGACAGATTGAACTTGCCGTTCCAATTCTTTGAATATGAGATTGAGGACGATATCTGGTTCTGCAG
>CAVBPI010000380.1:0-2544 GCA_963596955.1 bacterium
GAAGAAGGAAATCCGTTCGTTCATGCCTCGCTACGGCTGCATAAACGAGAGGAAGAACCAGCTCCACGAGGTCATTCGCCTCTCGGGGATGAACATCATAATCAACGATGTAGATCGGCCTCTGGTAATCAAGGTCGCGTCAATATCGCCGGCGAGGATGCAGGTCTATTTCATCGACAACGAGGACTACTTCCACAGGAAGCAGACCTTCGCGAGCGAAAGCGGGGAATTTTTCAAGGACAATGACGAGAGGGCCATTTTCTTCGCCCGCGGCGTGCTTGAGACCGTAAAGAAGCTCAGGTGGGCGCCGGACGTGATTCACTGCCACGGCTGGATTTCCCACATCCTGCCGCTCTATCTCAAGAAGGCCTACATCGACGACCCGATTTTCTCGGGAAGCAAGGTGGTGCTCTCCCTCTATGACGACACTCCGACAACGGCTTTCGCCCCGGAATTCAGGAAACTCGTGAAATTCGGGAACATAAGCGACGCGGACACGGAACTTCTCGAAGGGGCCGGCGGCACAGACCTTGCTAAGCTCGCGGTGCACTGGTCTGACGGAGTCATATTCGGCAGCGCCGGCGTTCCGAAGGAAATCACGGACTTCTGCGCAAAGGAGGGGGTCAGGACACTGCCTTTCGACGCGCAGGCGCTCGCGGACGGCTCCTACATTGACGCTTATAACAGTTTTTACGACAGCCTGTAATGAAATTCTTTAGAAAATTGACGGTGGCCTGCACGGCGGCGGTTGCGGCGCTCTGCGGAGTTTCCTGCATCAGTGTCGATGACACTCTCGGACAGGACTATATTCCCGCATCACACAAGTGGCAGGTCATAAACACGAGCCTTGACATAGAAAGCATCGGGATGGCGCAGGCCGACGAGCTTGGAGGATACAGTTCAAGAAGAATCTGCGTCGGCGGGATTGAGGACGGCGAGTTCGGCTGGGACGAGCGCGAGGCGGCGTTCTCGCTGATTCCGATTGCGGACACGGCCGAGTTCACCCTCGGGGAGAACCCGGAGTTCGTGCGCTTCCATTTCGCGGTGGGGCTGGACACCCTCTCGGTCAGGGACGAGAATCAGGAGCACATAATCCAGAACATCAGGGTCTATGAGCTTCAGAAGCCCCTCGACCAGGAAATCATCTATGCCGGCAAGGGAACCGAAGGACTGTACGACACATCTCTCGGGATCATAACGGAGGGCGTCCCGACCTACAACGGCGGAGACTCTCTCTCGTTCGACTTCACGCGCGAGTTCGGGGAAAAATACATAAAGAAACTCTCCGGGATGAAGCTGGACTCCGTGAGCCACTACATAAAGGAACTTCCGGGAATATGCATACGCGCCGACAGGTCAGCCTCCGGCAGCGGAAGAATAAATATGTTCAAGGTCGCCGTCAGCACCAACGACTACGGCTACCTCACCGGGAACTACGCGGAGCTGAGCATACGCTCGACCTTCGACGACCGCGGGCCGATTGACACGTCGTTCGTCTTTATGGTCGGAGCCGCTTCTTTCATCGGGAAGAGCAGCACGAGCCTGCCAACTCAGTACTCCTTCAACATCTGCCGCAGCGAGGACAGGACTCCGTCCGGAGCGGAGGGCGAGACCATATACATCGGCGGAGGCTGCGGGATGAAGCCCGTCATCAGGGCGGAAGGCCTCAAGCAGGCCGTGACGGACGCAATCCGGAAGTCGATGCTTGAGAATCTGAACAAGGACGAGGCTTCCTCTGAAATGAGCGAGGCGGAGAAGAAAGACATCGTTGAAAAGGCAATAGCCGACGGCAAGATTGTGGTCAACAAGGCCACGATAAGGCTGCCATACGAGACCGACGCGGCCTACAGCGGCTCCGAATGCTGGCCGAAGATTCTCAGCCCGACCTGCCGGCTCGTGGGAACAAGGACCATAAAGACCGAGGAGGGGAGCAGGGAACAGGAGGTGGTTTCTTATGCAGGACTCACGGACGCGAGCGTTTCGAGCGAGAACCAGGGCAACATCAACCGCTCCCTCGACTGCTACCAGCCGGACGTGAGCCACCACATTCAGGAACTTCTCCGCTTGTCACAGAAGGACGGGGAAAGCGACGAGGACTACGCGAAGAGGGTGTCACAGTATGACATCTGGATGCTGATAATGCACTCCGAGACTAACGAGGCGACAAGCTCTTCAAGCAACTCCTCCTACAACGACTATCTCAACGCCCTCGCCTACAGCTCCTACTACAACAGCCTCTACAACGGCTATGGAGGATATGGCTACGGCGGTTACGGATACGGTTACGGCGGATATGGCTACGGCAGCTACTACAACAACTACTACAACTACATGATGATGGCCGCCTACGCTTCCCAGTCCAGCACGACGAGCACCAGCACCTCGACCGAACTGGACAAAGACCGCTACTACAGCTGCCGGCTCTACGGACCAAAGTCCGCGACGAAGAAGCCGACAATGACTATCACCTATTCCTTCCCGACAGAATAACGGGGCGCCTAAAAGGCGGCCTGCTTCGTTGCATGGTGATTTTAAATCCTCACA